>NZ_JABULD010000033.1:0-49405 GCF_014060985.1 Pseudomonas sp. MD195_PC81_125 | reverse complement strand
CGCTTCGGGATAACCCCAGTGGGCCTTGCTGCGCCGGGCCAGGGCACTCAGCGCCGGTGCATCCGCGCCATGGCATGGCCGCAGGATCGGCGTCTCGTCCGCCAATAACGCTTGCGCCGCCGGGTCAGTGGCCAGCAGGCTGTACTGGTGCAGGCTGAGGAAGCGCTCGTCCTTGTACTCCAACTCCCGCAGGGTTCCCTCAAACACGAAACCGAGCCGCTCCAACAGGCGGGCGCTGGCGGGGTTTTCCGGCTCGACGTCAGCGTGAATGCGGTGCACGCCGAGGTTGCTCAAGGCGAAGCGCAGAAGGGTGGGCAGGCAAGCCTGCATCAGACCTCGCCCCCAGTAGTCCGGCATCAGCCAGTAGCCGATATCCAGGCAGCGATCGGCATGAGACCAATCATTGAAGCCACAGGCGCCCACCCATTCATCGCGCCCCGGCAGTGCGATGCCCCACCAGATACCCCGGCGTTCTTCCAGCAACGCGTCGTACCAGCGCATCTTTTCGTCCGTCGCTTCGAGGCTGTTGTAAGACACGCCATAGTGGGCAATCACCTGCGGGTGAGACAGCCCGGCGAAAATCGCATCGACATCACGACGATGAATTCGCCGCAGCGTGCAGCGTGGCAGGAAAAACTCGGGGAAATCAACAATAAGGTCCATCAAATTCACTGCGCCAGGTGAGTGCAGGAATACTCGCAGCAAAGTGGCCAGGCGCACAGATACAGTCCGGGAAGGGCTGGGCGTAACAGACTGACACTCATATCGAATTGCTGGAGAGGAAGGGCGTTTATGCGCGACGGCGGGCGCATCAGGTCGGAGCTTTTGGGTCTACAGTCTTGTGTATCGGGCACTGGAAGCAATTGAAATGAACCTGTCGTCTTCGCTCTCGCCGCCAAGGTATGTCTGCCTGCTGGGCTATGGCGGTTTACTACCGTTTATTGGGCTTGTACTACTCATCCTCGCATCTTTGGAATATCGAATGTTTTGGGCGGTAGCGCTGGTCAACTATGGCGCTGTCATCCTCAGCTTCATCGGCGCCTTGCACTGGGGGTTCGCCATGTCAGTGCAAAACATGAGTGACGAACTGCGCCGCGACCGGCTTATGTGGAGTGTCATGCCGGCGCTTGTCGCTTGGCTCAGCACGTTACTGCCGGTGCCAGTGGGTTGCTTGCTGTTGATCATCGGATTTGTCGTGCACTTCTGGCAAGACCGGCAGTTGGTTCGGGTTGTGAGCCTGCAAGCCTGGTACCTGCCAATGCGATTGCGCCTGACGGCCGTGGCGTGTGTCTGCCTGCTGACTGGCGCAGTTGCTGTAGTCATTCATTCGTGAAACCGCGCCTGCCCGAATCGTCTGCAGTGAGAGTGTCTTAACAAGATCATGGATGAGCAACTTGCCGCCTCACGACGGCAAGTTGCATCAGGCCCTACAAGGTAAACGACAGCGCAGAGAAAACCATCCCGCCGCTGCCCGCCCAGCCCATGCAAAACTGCCCGGTCTCGGCTTCGCCGCGACTCATCGCATCGAAGATGCCGTAGGGGATGGACGCGGTAATGATGTTGCCGGTTTTATGCCCGACATGGTGCAGCTTGTGATCAATACCGATCAGTTGCCCAATGTGCTCCCACATCTTGGGTGAACCGGTATGAATAAATACTTTATGAACATCCGCCGCAGAGACGTTTTGCAAGTTGAAGACTTTTATCGCTTCGTTGCGACCATCTTCATGCAAGGCTGCTGCGTAGGAATTGAATTGATACTGGCCGCCGGTCGGTGAAATACGCGGAATATCTTCCTCATTGCAGAACAGTTTCCAGTCCGGCAGGGAGATGGTCGACAAGTCACTCAAGTCCGGCCGGTTGATGTACGAGAACTTGAAGTTGCCGGGGGCTTCATGACTGAGAATGGTCACCGTGACGGCTTCGCCAATGGTAAAACTCGGAAACTTGTAAGCCAGTTCCGCCGACGACTGTAAAGAGAAGTTCTTGGGCATCACCGGCCCGCCAGCAGACATGCCAAATTCCATATTGACGATCGCCGCGTAGCGAATCTCCCCGGCCTGCATTTTACTGTTGATGACATCCATGGCGGTCACCCAGCCGTTGCAGGCGTCCACCACATCGAAGTTTCTGCAGCTCAGCCCCAGCGCCTTGGCGATGAACGTACTGTTGGCCGGCTCGATGAAGCCTCGCGTAACGTTCGGATAGATCAACAGATCCAGGTCGGCCTTGTCGATATTGGCCTGGGCGAGCGCGGAGTTGAATGCTGTCTCCATCAGTTCCATCGGCGTCTCGTCGGCGCCCAGCCAGTGCCGCGTGCCGCTGCCGCTTTTTTCAAGCAACTTGCTGATGGTCTTCAAGGTTTTTGGCAAGTCTTCCTGGAACGTATCCTTAGAGTGTTCCTCGACCAGGTTTATAACGTCTTGATTGCTGATAATGCGTGACGGGAGAATCCCGGACAGCCCAACTATTTTCATATGACTTCCTTGTTTAAAGTATGCATCCGTGGGCAATGACTGCGGATGAGCAAACCCTTACTCATCCCTGTAAGGAGCCACTGGCGGCAATACTTTTAGCACAAAGAAAATGCGGATCAAGAAAGTTGTTGGTTATTTTCCTTAATCGAATTGAATCATGATCTGAGTCAATTTAACGCGTCATTCCTTATAAACGAGCGCATCCACCACAACCCCGAACGCGGACGAATGTTCACGACGATTCGGGTAGTAAAGGTGGTAACCGGCAAACGGTTGGCACCAATCCTCAAGTACGCGCACCAGTGTGCTGTTGGCCAACTGGCTGATGACCATGTCTTCCGGCAGAAACGCCAGCCCGCAGCCTGCCTCCGCCGCACGCAGGATCGGCATGCTGCTGTTGAACGTCCATTGCCCCTCGACGCGCGCCTTGAGTTCGTGACCGTCTTTTTCAAAATCCCATTGCATCAGGCTGCCGTGGGTGGGCAGGCGCAGATTGATGCAGTTGTGCGCAGCCAGATCGCTCGGTGCCTGTGGGATCGGTCGGTGCTTGAAATACTCGGGAGAACCCACTACCGCGATGCGCAATGACGGGCCGATCGGCACGGCAATCATGTCCTTCGCCACCTGATCGCCCAGACGCACGCCGGCGTCATAGCGCTGTGCAACGATGTCGGAAAGGGCGTAGTCGACGGTGATTTCGACCTTGATGTCCGGGTAAGCGGGCAGCACCTTCAACAGCTTCGGCCAGAGGATATTGTTGGCGGCATGTTCGGACGCCGAGATCCGCACATTACCGGCCGGGGTGTCGCGAAATTCACTGACCGCAGCCAGTTCCAGTTCGATCTCATCGAAGCGCGGCGCCATCGACTGATACAAGCGCTGGCCGGCCTCGGTCGGCGAAACGCTGCGTGTGGTTCGCGTCAGCAGGCGCACGCCCAGCCGAGTTTCAAGGGCGCGCATGGTGTGGCTCAGCGCCGACTGCGAGACGCCCAGCTGTGCGGCTGCGCGGGTAAAACTGCCTTCGCGGGCGATCACCACGAAGGCTTGCAGGTCGTTGAGGTTGGCGGCGGGACATTGATGAGGGCCTCTCATGAGGGACGCGGGATTATTCCATGAAAGCAGGTTGCGCATGGATGCGCGACCCTCAAGGCGCTCATCACAGGGTGCGTGCGTAAAATTCGCTCAGCTTGCCAATCGCCGCATCAACATATTGCGGCACCCAGTAGGTTTCGATGTGCGTCGCGCCATCGAGAATGAACACTTCCTTGTCCGTGGTGCCGGTGGCTTTGGGGAAGGCATCCTGAGTCATGTACAGGCTGTCGGCCTTGCTGCCGGCGATCATCAGCAAGGGTTGATTGATCAGTTCAATGTGGTCGGTGGCGTCGAAACGCATCAAATCCAGCAAGCTGCTGGTGGTGTATTTGAAAGTCGAGTTGGGGTGTGCGTGGGTTTTCCAATAGTACTCGTAGCCCTGGCGATAAAGTTCGAAGGGCAGTTTGGCTATCTGCTCATCGGTGAGGTTGGCATCGCCCGAATACAGCACTGCACCGCCGGCCGCTTCCTGCGCGCGGGCTGCTGATGCCTGTTGCAAACGTTGCTGGATGCTGTCGATTTGCGAGTCGTTGTAGCCGTTGCGGCGTACCCGGCCCGAGTTGAACATGCTTACGGTCGCCAGCGATTTGAAGCGTTTATCGGTTTGCGCCGCCGCCAACGAATAGCCGCCACCGCCGCAGATGCCAAGCAGGCCCAGACGCTTGTCATCGACACCGGCAAACTGGCTGATGAAGTCGGCCATGCCGTGGATGTCCTCGATGCGATACGCCGGTTTATCGATGCTGCGCGGCTGACCACCGCTGGCGCCCTGATAGGCCGCATCGGCCGTGATGGTGATGTAGCCCTGTTCCGCCAGGCGCTGGGCATACAGACCGGCAACCTGTTCTTTGATGCCGCCATTGGGGTGTGCAACGACCACGGTCGGGTAAGTCTTTTTCGCGTCGTAGTTGGCCGGGGTGTACACGTTGGCGGCGATGTCCAGACCATTGAGCGTGTACTTGACCGGGTGGATATTGACCTTGCCCGGTTCGTTCTTGCTGATTGCGCCGTCGTAGGCGAGGGTGAAAGGGTTCTTTTTGTAGTCGGCGGCCAAGGCCTCGCCCGCCGAGAGGCCGACCAATGCCGACATGAGCGTGGCTTTGAGAGTGTTCTTCACGTGAAGCTCCTGAGCAATCAATTAGGGCGGCAGTTGCAAAAGTGTTGGGGTCAGTCCAGCTGTTTTTCTTTGAGGAATTGCGCGACCAGGTCAGCGATCTGCACGTTGTTCAGATCCGACATGGGGAAGTGGGTGTTGCCGTGAATGCCAATCTCCGGCAGGTGGATCAGTCGCACATCACCGCCATGTCGATTGACCGCGTCACGCCAAAGCCGGGCCATTTTCAAGCGTGCGCGCCAACTGTCCTGAGCAGGCAGGTCGACGGCCTGTTCCGGGATGTTATCGCCGTAGAGGATCAGAATCGGAATGCGCGTCAGCGCCATGAATTGCTCCATCGGCACCGCTGCGCCTTGCACCGTGTCGAACGCGCTGGGAATCGGCGCCGGCACTTCACCGTCAGCAAACACGAAACTGCTGCCCGGTTCGAATGCCACGATGGCTTTGACCTTGTCGTTCTTGATCGCCGTCAACCAGCCCGGCCCGCCACCTTGCGAATGGGTGAACAAAATCCCCGGGCCGATTTTGTCGAACAGCGCCGACACGCCATCGGAGACCACGCCCATGTCGAACGGCCCGGTGTTTGGCGTCATCGCCCGGAAAAACTGCTCGCGGGTTTGTGCGTCCTGTGCCACTTGCACGCCATTGAAGTAGTTGGGCCACAGGCCGATGCGGAACTGGTTGAACCACAGTTGTTCGTCAGGCACAGGCTTGAGTGTGGTCTCGACCATGCTGCGTCCGGCATCGCCACGCCGAGGCTGATCGATCAGATAGACGCCGTAGTGCCGGCGCAGAAAGATGTTCTGAAACCCCTCGCGGCCATCGGCAGTGGTTTCCCAGGTCTTGGAAAATTGTCCCGCGCCGTGCCACATGACGATGGGCAGTTTTCGCGCATCGACCGGGATCTGATAGAACGCGTAGGCGTGGTCACCGTGGTAAGTCTGGCCGTTGGGCGCCATCGGTTGGCGCGGGTTGAAAGTGCCCGGTGCCGTGATCATCGTTCCGCCAGCGGCGAAGCTGCCTTGCTTCTGGATCAGCAGCGGGCCTTCGGAATGGTTTGCGCAGGCCGCCAACAGGCTCAACAGTGAGAGGCACAGCAAATGTTTTGCAGCTTTCATGTCATGCCCCCGAAGCTGCGAGGGCTTGGGTCAGCGCGGTGTCGGCACGTTCAGCCGTCTGCGCATCGCCGTGTTTTTTCAGCAGCTCGGTAACCTGGCGCAACTGTGCCGCGCTGAGACCGACGCGCAGGCTCGCCGCCATGTGCGAGCGCAGCTGCGATTCCACCCCAGGCGTGGCTGCCAGCGCCCCGACAGTCGCCAGTTCGCGGCTTTGCCAGTCGAGGTTGTCGCGCTCGAAGATGTCGCCGAACAAGTGCGTTTGCAGGAACCGGTTGATCACCGGAGCGAACTCGAACACCGGGCCTTTGACCGGGCCGCCGGAGATTCTGGTTTGATTCGCGGTGCCGGCGGCCAGCAGTTCGTCACCGGTCGGGATAGCGCGTCCCGGCTCGCGTCCCGGCGCATCATCGATGCCGCGCTGTTTGCGCGCCTGCACCACCGTCATCAGTTCGTTCAAGGCGTTGAGGCTGCGCGGGAAGCCCACATACGCGTAGAGCTGCACCAGAACTTCGCGGGTTTCGCTGATGGTCAAGCCGGCATCGAGTCCCTGGTTGAGCGCCGCGTTGAGGTGAGGCATGTCGCTGGTCGCCATGAAAGCCGCGATCAGTGGAATCGCTTGTTGTTGGCTCGACAATGTCGTTGCGCTGGCGGGTGTCTTGGTCATGGTTTGCGCTGCCTCGGCTGCTTGAGTGGTAACGCTGAAGATCGCCGCAACCCCCAGACAAAGCGCCATGAGTGCGGGGAGGGCGGTGCACTTGCGTGCGTCAGTGGTCATCATGAAAGGCTCCATCCATTGCAGGTCACTGCGGTGTTGCTGGATCGTACGGAGGATGGTGGTGGCGATTAACCCCGAAAAGGCGCATGGACTCCTGAGCAAAACTCATGAGTCAACGTTGCCATCACCGCTGGAGTCCTGACTCGGCCCCGCTGTTACGGGGCCCGGAGGTCAGATGATGGTTGGCTGGAAGAGTACCGAGTGAACAACTTCGACACATTCTGTAACTTCATTGGCCGGCGTATTGCGCCTCCGAGACCTGTTCCGCCCAGGTGACGGTCTGGCCGTCTTCGGCTTCAGCGATGGCGATGTGGGTCATGCCACTGTTGGCCGTGGCGCCGTGCCAGTGCCGGGTGTTCGGCGGAATCCAGACAGTGTCGCCCGGACGGATTTCCTGACGCGGGCCACCCTCTTGCTGCACATAGCCAACGCCAGCGGTGACGATCAGTGTTTGCCCCAGCGGATGGGTGTGCCACGCCGTGCGTGCGCCAGGTTCGAAGGTCACCGTGCCGCCGGCGATGCGCGCAGGTGCGTCACCTTTGAACAGGCCATCAACGCGCACCGCGCCGGTAAAGTTTTGCGCCGCGCCCTTGATCGAGGGCTGGGAACCGTTCGGGGTAATGCGGATTTCACTGGCAGCCTGGGCTTCTGCGGTCATGAGTGAGAAAGCCACGAGTGGCGCGATCAATCGGTTCATCGGATCAACTCCGGTCAGGCAATGGAAGCGGCGCCGCACGCAGCGCCGCGTTGGGCAGACTCAAAGTCCGGTCATTTTCAGTGCCGACTCCGGCAGGCGTTCACCGTGCACCTGAATTTGCGCCATCTGCTCGTTGATCACGCGCAGATCATCTGCGCTCAATGGCAACTCGACCGCGCCCAGGTTTTCTTCCAGGCGATGCGGTTTCGTCGTACCCGGGATCGGCACAATCCACGGTTTCTGTGCGAGCAACCAGGCCAGGGCCACTTGTGCCGGCGTGGCGTGTTTGCGTTGCGCGACGGCTTTCACCACATCGACCAGCGCCAGATTGGCCCTGCGCGCTTCAGGGGAAAAGCGCGGGACGACATTGCGGAAATCGCTCGCGTCGAACTGCGTGTGCTCGTCGATCTGACCGGTGAGGAAACCGGCGCCCAGCGGGCTGAATGGAACGAAGCCGATCCCCAGTTCTTCCAGCACCGACAGCAGTTCCAGCTCCGGGCCGCGCCAGAACAGCGAATATTCGCTCTGCACCGCCGTGACCGGTTGCACCGCGTGAGCCCGGCGTATGGTCTCCACACCCGCCTCAGACAGGCCAAAATGCTTGACCTTGCCCTCGGCGATCAGCTCCTTGACCGTGCCGGCGACGTCTTCGATGGGCACCTGCGGATCAACGCGGTGCTGATAAAACAGGTCGATGCAATCGGTGCGCAGACGCTTCAACGAGGCCTCGGCCACGGCGCGGATATGCGCTGGACGGCTGTTGGTGCCGCCGCCGCGTGCGCCGGTGATCAGGTCGATATCGAAGCCGAATTTGGTAGCAATGACGACTTGCTCGCGGATCGGCTGCAAGGCCTCGCCCAGCAGTTCTTCATTGGCGAACGGGCCATACGCCTCAGCGGTGTCGAACAAGGTGACGCCTTGCTCGTGGGCCGAACGAATCAGCTTGATCATGCTGGTTTTGTCGGCAGCCGGCCCGTAGGCCGACGTCATGCTCATGCAACCAAGGCCCAGTGCGGACACTTTCAGGCCATTGCCCAACGTGCGGATTTTCATGATGTCACTCCGTACAGAATTCGATTAACGCGTGAGGGGGTGATCGCTCAGCCAGCCATTCACGCGCTCCATGGTCTTGCGCTCTTGCTCACCCTCCATCACAAAACCTTCCAGAACCTTAGTCTTCGGCGCGTGCTTGACGAGCACGCTGCGACTGTTGCCCAAGCCATAACCGCCGTGGGTGTTGAAGGGGATGAGGGTCTTGCCGGTCAGGTCATGGGCGCTGAGGAAGGTGCGCACGATCGGCGGTGCGGTTTCACCCCAGATCGGAAAACCGAGATAAATCGTGTCGTAGTCGCTGAGGGCGTGAACCTTGTTTTGCAGTTTTGGGTTCGAAGCCGCTGTCACGCTCCTGACGCGCCTGTTCCACGGTTTGCAGATAGTCCTCGGGGTAAGCGTGGGCCGGGCGAATCTCGAAAAGATCGGCACCCAGCCCACGCTGGATCAGCCCGGCAACCACGCGGGTATTGCCCGAGCGCGAAAAGTACGCGACCAGAATCCGCGAGCCTGAGCGCAGTGTTTCATTGGCGCCTTGTGTGTCGGCGAGCGACAGCAGTGGAGCGCTGGCCAGTGCGGCGATCACCGTGCGCCGCAGCGGATCGTGATCGTTGCTCATCGACCGACACGCGCTTTAAGGGCCTCGGGATAGCGCTCGCCTTCGATGCGGATCTGCGCCAGCGCAACATCAATCGCCTTCAGCTCGGCGGCATCGAGCGTGATGTCCGCGCCGCCGAGGTTTTCTTCCAGGCGATGCAGTTTGGTCGTGCCCGGAATCGGTACGATCCACGGTGCCTGCGCCAGCAGCCAGGCCAAAGCGATCTGCGCCGGCGTGGCGTGTTTCTGCGCGGCGATCTGGCGAATCAATACCACCAGCCCCTGATTGGCTTGCAGCGCCGCTTGGCTGAAGCGCGGCACGATGCTGCGAAAATCGTCGCTGCCGTAAGTGGCCTCCGCCGACACCGTGCCGGTGAGAAAGCCCTTGCCCAAAGGGCTGAATGGCACGAAGCCGATGCCCAACTCCCAAAGCGTCGGCAGGATTTCCTGTTCGGGCTCGCGCCACCACAGCGAGTATTCGCTTTGCAGCGCCGTGAGCGGCTGCACCGCGTGCGCACGGCGAATGGTCTGTGCACCGGCCTCCGACAGGCCGAAATGCTTGACCTTGCCTTCGCTAATCAGGTCTTTCACCGTCCCGGCGACGTCTTCGATCGGCACGTCCGGATCGACGCGGTGTTGGTAAAGCAAATCGATGTAGTCGGTTTTCAGTCGGCGCAGCGAACCTTCGACGGCGACTCGAATACGTTCGGGCCGGCTGTCCAGAGTCTGCTTTGTGTTGTCGGCACCGACGGCGAAGCCGAATTTGGTGGCGATCACGACCTGGTCACGAACCGGGGACAGCGCCTCGCCGACGACTTGCTCATTGAGATAAGGGCCGTAGAACTCGGCGGTATCGAAGAACGTGACGCCTAGATCAACGGCCGTGCGAATCAGCGAGATCGCTTGCGGCGTTTCTGTCGCTGGACCGTAGCCATGGCTCAAGCCCATGCAGCCAAAGCCCAAAGCTGACACTTGCAGTGAACTGTTTCCGAGTGTGCGCTTGTGCATGTCGATCTCCCGTCAGACGTTGGGAGCACAGTAAGCGAGCTGATTTAAGGGCACTAGAGGGGTAAATCGGCAAGGGTTTATGAGGCTCACTCATCAGTCACTCGATGTGTCGACCGCGCTCTGCCGGCATCTGAATGTGACGTTGCGAGCAACGGTCTCCCAGAAGGGATAAATACCTTCCATGCCAATTTCTGTCACATCGTTGCGTAAAAGCCTCAAGATGGCCCTAACATCCGCGATAAATAGGGAACTATTAACGTCCACAAATAGACTGAGCTGCTGTTGCGACGTCGCACGAAACAATTTCTACAAAAAATGGAGCACACAATGGGCAGGGCACGCGATGAGTTTGATTTTTGGTGGGGTACGTCCGGGGCGTGGGTGGAACCGCCGAATGTGCGCCGCAGCGGCACCAGCGGTGTCCAGCTGATTGTTCAAGGTGACAAGACGTTTTTTTGTAAAGCGTCAGACCGGCCATTTGTTCCGCAGTCTGCGTTACCCCACTGGCCGACCCACCGCATTGCGTGAAGGCGTTGCCCTTTCAAGACTCGAAGAGCTGGGCGTGAATGCGCCAAGACCGGTATTTTATGGCGCGAGAAAAGTTGACGGTCTATGGCAGGGTGTTCTGGTTACCGAAGACCTGGGCGGCTTCATCGATCTGGATACCTGGTATGGCCAGGGCGCTGCAAGCCTATTGACCACAACGCAACATCTGCGACTGCTTGAACGTTTGGCGCAAATGCTGGCGCGGCTGCACTCGGGCAAATGGCAGCACGGTTGCATGCGTTCCAAACACATCTTTATCAAGGCGTCGATTACCGACGCTGACTTCGATTTCGAACTGGCGCTGCTTGACCTGGAGAAGTCTCGCGGTCGCGCTACGGCAATGGGCGCGGCGCGTCACGACATTCCTCAACTCAGACGGCATTCTTTCTGGGATGAGTCGCAGTGGCGGCATTTCCTTTCCTGCTACGAGCAAGCCCTTGGCAGAACCCTGTAAGAAGGTAGTGCGGCAGTGACACCCGCTCAATCTGCGCCTGACAATAGCACCAGCGAACGCCGTCCGGGTTGGTAATGCTCACACTCAGGCGTGGGTTGGCGGGCGACCGCAACAGTCGCCCGCTGACTGCTCAGATTTGCGCCTGGCCGCCGTCAACAAACAGCTCGATACCGTTGACGAAACTGGCGTCATCCGAGGCCAGGAACAACGCGGCGCTGGCAATTTCATCAGCCTCACCGACGCGCCCCATGGGGATCAGCGACGCCAGGTAGTCGAGCAAGCCCTGCTGTTGAGCGGCATCAGGGCCGGCCAAATCAACCAGGCCAGGCGTGCGGGTGGCGCCGGGGCTGATGGTGTTGATGCGCACCTGGCGGTCTTTCAAATCCAGAATCCAGTTGCGGGCAAATGAGCGCACGGCGGCCTTGGACGCGGCGTACACACTGAAGGCGGCGGTGCCCGAGCTGCCCGCCGTAGAGCCGGTGAGAATCACCGAGGCTTTTGGGGCCAGCAGCGGCAGTGCCTTTTGCACAGTGAACAGCACGCCTTTTACGTTGCGATTGAAGGTGTCGTCGTACTGCTGCTCCGTGATGTCACCCAGTGGCAGCATGGATCCACCGCCGGCATTGGCGAACAGCACATCGATCCGACCGTGGGTCGTGCCAATCTGGCGATACAACGCGTCCAGCTGATCAAGGTTGGTGGAATCCACCTGCACGCCGGTGGCGTTGCCGACCGCGGTAACAGCGGCGTCCAGTTCGGCTTGGCGACGGCCGGTGATATAGACATGAGCGCCTTCTTGAGCGAAGCGTTTGGCAGTGGCCAGACCGATGCCCGTAGTGCCGCCGGTGACCAATGCAATTTTGCCTTCGAGTTTGTTAGTCATGGTGTTTCTCCCGTATTTCGATTGAGTGAGTTGCGGTGTGGGAGAAGCTTATCGACGAAGAAAAGCTTTCAAAATAGAATTGTCTGAAACCTATCGTTGCAGAAATGAAATGAGCAGACTTCCGGATTTCGAAGGGTTGGCAATGTTTGCCAAGGTGGCCGAAGAGGGCTCGTTCGCCGGCGCGGCGCGCGTCATGAGCGTGTCGGTGCCAACGGTATCGCGGGCGGTCGCGCGGTTGGAGGCGCGCCTGGGTGGGCGCTTGTTCAACCGTACGTCGCGGCAACTGGCACTTACTGAATTCGGCGCGAGCATGGCGGCCAAGGCGGGTGAGATTTATCGGCAGGCTGAAGAGGTGGAAAGCGAGGCTCAGGATTTGTCGGTCCAGCCCCGCGGCCAAGTACGCTTGGCGATCCCCATGTCGTTTGGCTTGCGTTGGGTGGCACCGCTGATGCCGCAGTTGCTGCGCCAGTATCCCGAGCTGTCGATTGACCTGCACCTTTCAGATGCCTCGGTAGACCTGATCGCCGAGGGCTTCGATGCCGCCTTGCGCATCGCCGTATTGCCGGATTCCTCGCTGGTTGCACGGCGCCTGTGTGCCGTCACTCAATACCTGGTCGCCTCACCGGCTTATCTGGATGCTC
Organism: Pseudomonas sp. MD195_PC81_125; assembly: GCF_014060985.1. NCBI lineage: Bacteria > Pseudomonadati > Pseudomonadota > Gammaproteobacteria > Pseudomonadales > Pseudomonadaceae > Pseudomonas > Pseudomonas sp. MD195_PC81_125. The sequence continues at coordinate 36,953 of NZ_JABULD010000033.1, read as the reverse complement.
ATGGCCATCCTGGCCACCCCCGCGAACTCGCGTCCCGCACGTGCCTGAGTTATGCCTACCGGGCCCGCAGCCAAGTGTGGCGGTTCACCCATAAAGACGGAAGCGAAGAAGACGTGGTGCCCAGCGGCCCGTTAAGAGTGACCAACTCGGATGCGTTATTGCCGGTGTTGCTTGAGGGCTTGGCTATCGCCGAACTGCCGGAATTTATCGCCAGCGAGTACTTGAAAGACGGGCGCTTGGTGGTGGTGCTACCGCAATGGAGCATGGCCCGTGGCGGCCTGTATTTCGTCACCCCCTCGGCGCGTACACGGCCGGTAAAAATCAAAGCGCTGTCGGACTTTTTTGCCGAACATTTAAGCCAGCCCGAATGGCGATGGCCGTCATGAGACGTTGCGCACATGGCTTTCAATTATGAAACGATGATTTTCATTAACGTCTGTTTTTGAAATCGAAGGGGTCCCTTAACGTAGTCAGGTCAGCACCTGCAGTGTGCTCGTCCCTTATGCGTTTCGGAGAAAGTCGTCATGAAAAATGCCGTGGAGTTATTGCAAAATTACCTGGATGCCATTCAGACGCCGTACCTGGCGGCAGCACTTTTCGCGGAGGATGGCGTGCTCGAGTTGCCGTACCTGGCGTCGCTGGGCATACCCCATCGCGTTCAAGGCCCTGCCGCCATCGAGGGATTCATCGGCTCGTTGCTCGGTAAAGTGCCGGATTTCAAATTTCGCAATGTGCGCTTTTTGATCGACACACCCGATCAGGCGTTTGCCGAATACAGCGTAGAGGCCTTGGTGCCTGCCACTGGGCGCCTCTACCGGCAAATGTACGCCGGCCGCCTGGTGGCCAAAGACGGCAAAATTCAGCTGCTGCGCGAATCCCTGGATACCGTGGCCGCTGCCAAAGCGTTCGCGCCGGATGATTCGGAGCGAGGCCAATAAGTCGCGATTATGCCGGTGTGGCGGGCAGGGATTGTGCGCTTCTGGCCGCCATTGGCCGCTCACGGATGTACGCTTTCGGCCCAGAGTTTTTAAAAACTCTAGTTACCATCCTGTAAAGCCAGTTCAGGGAGCCTGACCTGTGGGGCCCAGTTTGGCTTCATCGTCGAACTCAGACACCCATCTCAAATGTGAATGAAGGGTTGTCTCTGTACCATTATTTTTGCGTATTCATTTGCAAGGGAAGCCAATGAAACGGGGCGCATCAGAACGAGGGTTTCTGGGGCAGGGCAGAGGCGTGGTTGCGGCCATGGGTCAGGCATGAGTGCCCGGGGCAATCAACAGGCGCAACGTCTATTGGAATGCTGATGGTTGCGAGAGTGACAAGTTGGCTAAAACAGGCGCTGGTGCGTGCTCAGCACATAAGTCACGCACCAGACTCGTTTGAATAATTACCACTGACCGCTTCCGAGACAGGCGATTATTTCCCAGCCACTGAATTCCCACCAGGAATAGCGCTCATCGGAGCAACTTCTGGCCAGGCTGGCCGTCTGGATTTCTCCGGCTTTTCGCTGGGTTGAGAAAGGCGTGTCAATCGAGGCGGTCGCCTGCTTGACCGTCTGTGGAGCAGTGATGGTCGTTGGATGCACGGCAGCGTTTGTGACGGTTGCGGCGAAAGCAAGCGTCGCGCAGATGGCCAGAGTTGTCATGGGCTTTTTCATGTTCGAATCCTTTCAGTTAACTGACAGCGGGCTTATACAGCGGCCCCGACCTGCCTTCTGAACAGATCGGGCATTCGCGTAATGTGACGCCAGAAAAGCCTATCACTGCGCTATCTCCAGAACAGTCGCACAACTGTGCTATTGACAACTTGTTGAACGGCCAGTCTTCGTCAAGGGCGCTGGATCGAGTCAAATAATCTGAACCCCGCCCGAACGCCCACGCCTAACGATCAGCTTGTGTTTATTCGCACAGGCCCGGTGCCAATACCGGCACATTTCGAGAGGTGGTCAACGTGGCTAAAGACGAGAAGAAAAGCAAAAAAGACGATGCTTCGAAAGCCAGCAAGGACTTGAAAGACAAAAAGTCCTCGCCGGAAAAGAAATCGGCGGCAGCCTCGACGCTTTCCAAGTCTTCCGACAAGAAAGACAAGACGAAAGACGCCGAACCGAAAAAATCTGCCAAGAAAGCCGATAGCAAGCCGGAAAAGGCCAAGGACGCAAAGAAGGCTGACAAGCCGGCGAAAAAGAAAAAGTAATACCTGCGACTCGCCAGGGCGTCATGCCCTGGCGTGCATGTGTTTAAACAGTCGCTTCAACCCTGCGCGCACCCCCCAATGAATCACGCTGCATCGACTGCAGGTTTTTCTCGATGGTTTCGCACAGGGCCTCCATCTGAATCTGGTGCTCGCTGTGGCGAAACGGGCTTTGCAGGTCGGTGCCGATGCGTTCGATGGCCAGCAACATGAAGCCCACCACGGTCGAGGCGAGCGGGGTGAACCAGCCCAGCGACTCCACCAGTCCAACCGGCACAATCAGGCAGAACAGCGAAATAAACAGGCGCGGGAAATACACGTAAGGGTAGGGCAGCGGGGTATTGGCGATCCGCTCCATCCCGCCCTGGCTGTTGGACAGCTCGACCATGGTCGATTCCAGCCGCGCCAGGCGAATGCTGTCCAGACGCCCGGCCTTGTATTCCCGGGCCAGCAACGATGCGGAGCCGGTGAGGATGTCGTTGGCGAAGTTGTTGGTGGTGCCGCTACGGGCGAACTCATCTGCCGGGATGAACGCGCGGACTTCCTCCGGGCAAGGCTGACCTTGCAGGTGCGCGGCGAGGCAATTGACGTACGCCACATGGCGGCGCAACAGCGTCGCCTTCACCGGGTTGATTTCGTTCTGCGGATCATCCAGCAGCGTCAGCACCTGCCGGGCGAAGCTGCGCGAGCTGTTGATCATCATGCCCCAAAGGGTGCGCGCTTCCCACCAACGGTTGTACGCGCTGCTGTTGCGAAAACTGATCAGCACCACCAGCGCCGAACCCAGCAGCGTCAGGGGCATCAGTGGCAGATTGATCTTGGCGTTGAGGAACAACATGAAGTCGACGGTGACGGCGATGTCCCAGAGCAACAGCCAGAACAGCGACCAGCCCACGTAGCCCATGGTCTTGATGATCAAGCGGTATTTTTTGACGATGGTGGCTTTCAAGCGGAAACCTCGTGGCGAGCGGTAAGCGTTAACGCCTTAGCTCCGACGCAGGTTTGGGGGTAAAGGTTCGGTGTTGACTGAGCATCTTGGTTACGACAATTGTCAGGCAATAAAAAACCCGGTCATTACGCCGGGTTTTTTATTGCCTGCAGTTCTGCAAGAAGTCAGAGCGAAGCTTTCACCTGTAAACCAAACACCAACGCATTGTCGATGTCCTGCCCGGAAAACGCCCCAGGTTCGATGATGTATTGCATGTTCGGGCGTAGTGTCAGCCAAGGCGTGGCCTGGTAGCCGTAGCCGAGTTCGATCAACTGCTCGCCACTGTCCAGATTCGGAAACTGCGTGCCGTTGGCCATGGCGGCGTCCTGCTGCACGTCGCGGCTGCGCGGGTTAGGCACGGCGCGACCGTAGCCCAGAGCGACGGTGTCACGCGGGCGACCTTCGAACGGTTTGTACAGCACCAGACCGGTGCCATACCACTTGCTGAATGGCGAAGCTGCTTCGCTGGCTGCCGAGTATTGGCCGAACGCATGCAGGCTGCGGCCCTCGGACGTTGGCGAACTCCATACGGCTTGATCGATCAGCAGGTAATGCCCGCCACGCCCGGAGACTTCTTTGTCGCTGCCGATGCGTTTCACATCGGAGCTGTCGTAGTAGTAACCCAGCTTGTATTCGCCGGGCAATTGGCCCGCGTGCTTGTACACCAGTTCGATCGGCACCACGGTGCCAGTGGTGTGTTTCGGGCCCAGATGCCAGGCACGGCTGGAATTGCCGTTGCTTTCCGGATCGACGTTGAACGCGGCCACGCGCAGTTGCCACGATGGCGACAAGTCGTACTTCACCCGCACGCCCAGGTGAGCGTTGGGGTAGTTGGTCCAGCCGCTGCCGCCGGACATGTTCAGCGGATGGCCGCAGAAACCGGCGTTCATGAAGTTGCACAGGATGCCGCTGTCGAGGCCGCCGAGGTCGTTACCCATGGCCATGTAACCCAGCTTCACGTTGAGCGCCGGGGTGAACAGGCTGCGCTCATAACTCAGTTCGGTCAGGCGGGTGTAGAGGCCGCCGTAGTTTTCCTGGATCGGCAGACGGTTGCCAACCAGGTCTTCGGAGGCGCTGTTGCCGCGGCGGTCGTTGATGGTCAACTGGACCTTGCCGGCGTTCTCCACGCCATACAACTTGCTCAGGTCAAACTGGGCGCCGAGCTTGATGTTCTGCGAGTAACGGCCGGAGCGGTGCAGGCCGCCATCGGCGTTGTAAGCCATTTCACCGGTGTAATCGCCGGTGAATTTGATGCCGTCTTCGTCCATCTGGTGACGCAAGCCACCCCAGTCACCGGTCAGGGTATTGCGGGTCAACAGGTTTGCATCGGTATCGGCGAGGGCGGGCAGGGTGGCGCTGCAGGTCAGGCCCAACAGCACGCCGTTGACCCAGCCGTTACGAGTAAAACCAAACATGGAGATCTTCCTGCTCAAAGCGGTAGCAATATCGGAAAGCGGCGCGGCACCCTCAGGTGCCGCGCGCAAAAAGAAAGCGCCCGTGCTCAACACGGGCACTGCGGTTTACGGCAAGGCGTAAGCCATCACGTAGTCGCCGCGGTCGGTCGACTGACGCGCGCCGCCAGCAGTGACAACGATGTACTGCTTGCCGGTTTTCGGCGAAACGTAGGTCATCGGGCCGCCCTGGCTGCCGACCGGCAGACGCGCTTTCCAGATTTCCTCGCCGTTGCCGCTGTTGAAGGCGCGCAGGTAGAAGTCCTGAGTACCGGCGATGAAGATCAGGCCACCTTGGGTCGACAGGGTGCCGCCGAGGGTTGGCAAGCCGATCTTGATCGGCAGGTGCATGCGGATACCCAGGGGACCGGTGTCTTCAACGGTGCCAACCGGAACCTGCCAGGCGACTTTCTGGGTCTTCATGTCGATCGCAGTCAGGGTGCCGAACGGCGGCGCCTGGCAAGGAATGCCGGCCACCGACAGGAAGCGGTTTTTGTTCACCGCATACGGCGTGCCTTTGAGCGGTACCGCGCCCATGCCGGTGTTCAACGCTTCGCCACCGGACGAGGCTTGAGCCTTGTTCTGCGACGGAATCATCTGGATCCACAGACCCAGGCGCATGTCGTTGACGAAGATGAAACCGTGGACCGGGTCAGTGGAGAGGCTGCCCCAGTTCATGCCGCCCAGCGAACCCGGGAAACTCAGCGATTTGTCGGTACCCGGCGCGGTGTACAGGCCGTCGTAACGCATCGATTTGAAATCGATCCGGCACAGCAACTGGTCGTACGGGGTGGCGCCCCACATGTCCGACTCAGTCAGGTGCTGGGCACCGATCTGCGGCATGCCCACCGATTTCGGCTGGGTTGGCGAGTACGGTTCATTCGGGATGTTCGCGGCTTTGACCGGGACTTCTTTAACGTCGGTCAATGGCTTGCCGGTGGCGCGGTCGAGCACGTAGATCTGCCCGGCCTTGGTGCCGATGACCAGCGCCGGAACGGTTTTGCCGTCCTTGGTGAAGTCGATCAGGCTTGGCTGCATCGGCAGGTCGAAGTCCCAGAGATCGTTGTGCACGGTCTGGAACACCCAGCGTTCATCACCGGTGGTGGCGTCCAGCGCGAGCACCGAGGCGCCGTAGGTGTGATCGAGTTTGCTGCGCTCGACACCATAGATGTCGGTGGACGAGCTGCCCATCGGCAGGAACACGGTGTTGGTCGCCGGGTCGTAGGACATCGGCGCCCAGCTGTTCGGCGTGCTGCGCACATACGTGCTGCCATCGGCCGGGGCCTTTTTATCCTGCGGATTGCCCGGGTCGAACGCCCAGCGCATGGCGCCGGTGATCACGTCGAAACCACGGATTACGCCGCCCGGCATGTCGGTTTGCACGTTGTCGGCCACACGACCGCCGACCACCACAGTGGTACCGGCCATCAACGGAGCGGAGGAGAGCTGATAGTAGCTGTCCGGCACATCGCCCAGACCGGCCTTGAGATCAACCTGGCCATTGTTGCCGAAACCCTGGCAGAACTCGCCGGTGTCGGCATCGACCGCGATCAGGCGAGCGTCGATGGTGTTGGTCAGCAGACGGCGCTGGCAATTGGCGGCAGGCGCCGGTTTGGCTTCGATGATGCTCGAATTGCTTGGCTGAGCGATGCTTTTGGTCGCATCGAAATAGGCCATGCCACGGCAACGTTGCCAGACTTTCGATTTGGCGTTGATCGCATTCTTCCACAGCTCTTTGCCGGTGTCGGCGTCCAGCGCGATCAGGTTGTTGTGCGGGGTGCAGATGAACACCTTGTTGCCGATCTGCAGCGGGGTGAGCTGGTCTTCGGCACCGTTGCCATCGCTCTCGGCGACGTCACCGGTGTGGTAGGTCCACGCCACTTTCAGTTTGTCGACGTTGTTGCGGTTGATCTGGTCCAGCGCAGCAAAGCGGCTGCCGCCTTCGGTATTACCGTAATGCGCCCAGTCTTTTTGCGCCTTGTCAGGCTCAACCGGCGTCAGGCCCGGGCCCGTGCCGGTGGCAGCGACAGTCGGATGCGCGACGAACATGTTGCCGGCAGCCACCGCCAGCCCCACGGCCAGGACAGCGGCAACGCCGTAAGCGCCACGCCCCGGCACGCCACCGTTGGCGCGCTTGAGCAGCGGGTAGACCAGCGCCACCACCAGGCCTACGGCGCTGAACATGAACAGGCGTGAGAACACCGGCCAGAATACCAGCCCGGCATCGCTCACCGCCCAGATTGCGGTGCCCACCAGAAATGCCGCGAACAGCCAGGCGCCGGCCGTCTTGAAGCGAGCGATCAGCAAACCGGAAACGGCCATCACCAGACCGCCCACGAGGAAGTACCACGACCCTCCCAGGCTGACCAGCTTCACTCCGCCAGCCGCAAGTGCGAGGCCGAGCAGGGCGATGATCACCCCCAGCCCGACCAGAATGAATTTTGATATGCCCGAGAGGCGTTGACTCTGCTTCACGTTGAATGTCCCGTTGAAATGAGGCGTGCATTATATAGTTAGGTAACTACCTAGTTAAATCACTAATTCAGAATGAAGCATAGATCAACGCGGCTACGCGGGTTTGCGGGCAGTCCTGAGCGCTCACGGGACCGGCAAGGGCTGATCGAGCGTGAGGCAAAGTCGAAATTACGTCTGGTTAAATGGGATTTCTGACAGGTGTCAATCATCAGGGGGGGAGAGTGAGTCGATAAACGCCGATTCGACATGCCAGTCATCAACCGACGTACGGCTGCTGCCGTTTCGACTCACGAGAACGAATGCTCAGAAAGGACAACACGCCTGGCAGGCACTGAGATCAGTGGGCGCGCAAAACTGTAAAAATGACGTCAGACGTCCTTGAATTCCTCTACGAGCAGCTCCGCAAATTTTTCTTTTGCGCGATGAGGTCCGCTGTTTTTATTCCATATAAAATAATTCTGTATTGGGTGCAGGTCGTCAAATACATGGCCGCTTATGTCACCGATCCTGCGAAACTGTTCAAAAACGCCTCTGGGCACTAACGAAACACCCGCTCCAGAGCTGACACACCCAAGAATGGTGCCGTAACTGGCGATGCTTGTTACAGGACTAACAACACCATGCGCTTGCAGCCAGTTTTCCAGCGCCTTTCTATAAGGACAGCCTTCAGGCCACATGAATATATCCGTGCCACTCAAGTCCTGCGGATTATGCACGTGCCCCGCAGCTGAAGAGGCAATCAATACCAGTTCTTCCATGTAGATTTCGATACTTTCAATATCAGGATGATCCTGATTGACAGCAATGATGGCACCGTCGAGTTTATGATCAACCACATCATTCAATAACTGCGACCAGTCACCTGTGCTGAACTGCATTTGCACAGATGGATAGAGTTGATGAAACTTTGAGAGCAACTTGGGCAGTCTGCCGGTTGCCGATGACTCTATTGCCCCGATCTTCAAGAGTCCTGACGGCGCCGCCGCGGGATCGAGCGCTCTTTGTGATTCCTGGCATAAAGACAGGATTTTGTTTGCATACCCAAGAAATAATCTACCGGAAGGGCTGATAACAAGCCCCCGACCTTTCCTGATAAACAAAGATACCCCAAGTTCTTTTTCCAGAAGTTTGATTCTGTTGGTAATGTTGGACGGAACACAGTGCAGTAATTCAGAGGCGCGAATGATACTTCCGTGATCCGCTACAGCCTTGAACATAGTAAGTTGAGAAAGCTCCATGCCATTGCTCACTTATGATGAATGATTTGATCACTATAAGTCACTTGTCGAAACCCATCAAGTCACCTATTTTTCAAAGTCTGATCTGATTGTGGAAATTTAAATCAGCGGGTTAGCGGGAACTAATCCGGAGATTTTCATGTTGCTTTGCGAAGAATTTCAGTTCCGAAAGGATCTCCTGAATGGATTTTGAACAAGCGTTGTTCGCTTTAGGCTTTTTTGCATTCTGTGGTGGTTTGATAGATGCAGCGGTAGGTGGTGGCGGGCTTGTACAGCTGCCAGCACTTTTGCATGCGCTTCCTCAATATAATTTGGCAACCGTATTTGGAACCAATAAGCTGGCGGTTCTTGCGGGCAATCTTTCTTCGATATACAGCTATACCAAAAGAATAAACATTGTCTGGAAACTGATGTTGCCCACCATGCTGTCGGCATTCGTTTTTGCGTTCATTGGCGCGTTTTCAGTGTCAATCGTTCCCAAAAAAATCATGGAGTTCGTTGTTTTTTTTTGTTTTGATAGCGATGGCGATCTATACGTTCGCGGAAAAAAGATTAGGCCTGATCAGCACTGAATTTCATTGCGGAACAAAGGAAATTGCGTGGGGCATTTTTTTTGGTGGCTTGATTGGTTTTTATGACGGCGTCTTCGGTCCGGGTAGCGGCAGCCTTCTGCTATTCATTTTCGTCAAATATTTTGGCTTTGATTTTTTAAATGCCTCCGCCTCCGCAAAGCTGGTCAATCTGGGCACGTTCTGCGCGGCACTCATGTTTTTTGTACCAACGGGAAATGTTCTGTGGGCGGTAGGTGGCGTCGTAGCACTGTGCAATATTGCCGGCTCCCTGACTGGAGTTTTTCTCGCACTGCGGTATGGCAGTGGCTTTATTCGGATCTTTTTCCTGATTCTGCTGGTTTTCCTGATTGGCAGAATGGGGCTGTCTCTATTTTCATAGATGAAATCCAGCCCCTTCAGCGCTCCAATGAACATTGGCTGTTGCGCTTGATCACCCACGGTTATTGCGCAAAATCGAGAAATTCAACGCCGCTGCCACACACAACCAGGCCAGATAAGGAAACAGGATCAGCCCGGTGATCACATCCAGGCGCATCGCCAGAAATACCATTGCCGCGACTACCAGCCACAACACCAACAGAATCACCATGGCGGCCAACACCTGATGCGCGCCGAAGAACACCGGCGTCCACAGTGTGTTCAAGGCGATCTGCGCGGCCCACAGCGCCAACACGGTCTGACTGCCGGGAATCAGACTCAAGCGATAACCGGCCCAGGCCAGCAATAGATAGATAATCGTCCAGGCCACCGGAAACGCCCAATTGGGTGGGGTAAATCCGGGGTTATTCAGCCCTTCGTACCATGGCCCGGGTTTGAAAATCACCCCGGTACTTGCCGCAGCGCCGCACGCGATCAGAAAAATCAGAAACGTCACCATTTTTCACTCCTTGGCCGCAGCCACTCTCTCTGGATTCATACCGCCGCAGCGGATTATTCGGACTTCGTTGCCAGCAGGTCACTGACCCGCGCCACCAGCGTGTCGACGGCAAACGGCTTGGTCAGCACCTGCATGTCCGGGCCCAATTGACCGGCACCAATCACCGCGTTTTCTGCGTACCCGGTAATGAACAGGGTCTTCAGGTTCTGGCGGATTTCCCGGCCGGCATCGGCCAGTTGCCGACCGTTCATGCCACCCGGCAAGCCGACGTCGGTGATCAGCAAGTCGATGTGAATGTCGGAGCGCAACATCTTCAGCCCGACCACGCTGTCAGCGGCCTCTATCAAGGTGTAGCCGAGATCGCCGAGCACGTCAGTCAGCAACGCACGCACCGTAGGCTCGTCGTCTACCACCAGAATGGTCTCGCCTGCCTTGGGCAAGGCGGCCGGCGCGTTGCCCTTGTGATCCTGATTCGGCACCGGTTCGCCATGGTAGCGAGGCAGATAAATGCACATTTCTGTGCCCCGGCCGACCTGCGAATGCACGCGCACCTGGCCGCCGGATTGCTTGGCGAAACCATAGATCATCGACAGTCCTAGCCCCGTGCCCTGGCCCAACGGTTTGGTGGTGAAGAAGGGGTCGAAGGCCTTGGCGATGACATCGGCGGTCATGCCGGTGCCGGTATCGGTCACGCACAGGCACAGGTATTCGCCCTCTGGCATGTCCAGGGTGCGCGCAGTCTCGCCGTCCAGCGTGCGGTTGGCGGTTTCGATGGTGATGCGCCCACCGTCCGGCATCGCATCGCGCGCGTTGATGCACAGATTGAGCAGAGCATTCTCCAACTGGCTGGCATCCACCAGCGTTGGCCAAAGCCCCGGCGCGGCGCGGGTTTCCAAGACGATGCTGGGGCCTACCGTACGCTGGATCAGTTCGGTCATGCCGGTCATCAGCGTGTTGACGTCGGTGGGACGCGGATCGAGGGTCTGGCGTCGGGAGAACGCCAGCAGCCGGTGGGTCAGGGCGGCTGCACGCTTGACCGCGCCCTGGGCGGTCATCATGTACTTGTCGACTTCGTTCAGTCGTCCCTGGCTGATGCGTGCGCCCATCAACTCCAGTGCACCGGAAATGCCGGCCAACAGATTATTGAAGTCATGCGCCAAGCCTCCGGTCAACTGGCCGACGGCCTCCATTTTCTGCGACTGACGCAGTTTCTCTTCGGCTTGCATCAGCTCTGAAGTGCGCGATGATACGCGCTGCTCCAGCGTATCGTTGAGCGCGCGCAACGCGGCGATGGCGCGGTCGCGCTCCGCTTCGACATTGCGCCGTTCCTCGACATCGATCAGCACGCCGGGAAAGCGCAGCGGCGTTCCATCGTCTGCACACTCAACCCGGCCGTTGGCCTCGATCCACTGGTACTTGCCGTCCGTGCGACGCACGCGGTACTGATGGGAGTAGGCGCCACCGCGGCCGATGGCTTCGTTGATCGCGCTGGTCAGTCCATCGCGGTCTTCGGGATGCACGGTCACCATCACTTGTTCGAGGCTGAGCCTTCGCGGCCCAGTGCAGGGTCGAGGTCAAACACTCGGGCAAACGCCTCGTCCACGGCAAAAGCGGTCGGTGAGCAGGTCCCAGTGCCAGGTGCCGATAATGGCCCCGGCGGCGAGCGCCAGTTGCACACGCTCGACGTTCTCCCGCGCGATGGCCTCGCTGGCTCGCAAACGCTCCTCGGCGTCGCGCCGCTGGGTGACGTCGTTGAACAGAATGGCGATCTGCCGGTCGGCCGGATCGCCGACACGCACGGCGCGTACGTCGAACCAGCGCTCGAAGGTGTTGGCATAATTTTCGAAGTTCGCCGGTTCCCCGGTCTTGGCTACATGGCCGTAGGTTTCAAACCAGAAGCTTTCCAGATTGGGCGCGAACTCGGTCACCCATTTGCCGCGCAGGTTGACGCCGCACTGGTGTTCGAACGCCGGATTGGCTTCGACGAAGTAGTAATCGACCGGCTTGTCGTCAGCGTCGAATTTGACCTTGACGATGGCAAACGCCGATTCGATGGTTTCCAGAATGGTGATGAAGCGAGCTTCGCTGCGGGCGAGGGCGTCCCGACTGGCTTGCAGTTGCGCCGCCATGTCGCGCTCGAGGTCTACGTCCTGTGTGTCGACCTGAGTGCTTTGAAGCGCCGCGCGCAATCGCCTGACTTCTGACTCGAGTGCTTCGCGACTAAGGTGTTCAAGGGTATCCATGTGACCTGCTTTGTTGAATGTTCAGGGGCTGGCTGCATAGAGCGCGTAAGCACAACACGAGCAGTGGACATTGCGCTCGCAGAGGACTCGAGCGCCGATCATCCGTTGACCGGGCGCGTTGTGCTTAAGTTTCACCACCGGCGCAAGCGAGCGCTGATTTCAGATCGATTCGCCGTTATCCAGACGCGCCAACAGGTTCTGCCCGCGTTGCCACAGCGCCTCCTGCTTGGCTGACGACATGCGGTCGAGGTTCTTGTACATCATCGCCATGCGCTGATTGCCGCGCAGCTGCTCACCATGGCGCATCAGAAAATGCCAGTACAACGCATTGAACGGGCAGGCATTGTCCGCCGTACTTTCGCTGACCTTGTAGGCGCAGCCGCGGCAGTAGTCAGACATGCGATTGATGTATTGGCCACTGGCGCAATAGGGTTTGGAGCCGAGGTAACCGCCGTCGGCATGCATGACCATGCCCAGCGTGTTGGGCAGTTCGACCCAGTCGAAGGCGTCCATATAGATCGCCAGGTACCACTCACAGATCTGGCTCGGCGCAATGCCGGCGAGCAGGGCGAAATTGCCGGTGACCATCAGCCGCTGAATGTGGTGCGCGTAGGCATGCTGCAGACTCTGGCCGATGGCCTGGCGCATGCAGTTCATCTGCGTGGCACCGGTCCAGTAGAACTCCGGCAGTGCACGGCTGTTGCCGAAGGCATTGCCCAGAGCGTAGTCCGGCATTTTCAGCCAGTACACGCCGCGCACGTATTCCCGCCAGCCGATCAGTTGCCGAATGAAGCCTTCGGCAGCATTCAGGGCAATCCTGCCGGCCCAATAGGCCGACTCGACGTCGCTGCACAATCGCCGCAAATCCAGCAGGCCGATATTGAGCGCGGCGCTGATGCGTGCATGAAACAGGAAGGGCTCGTCACTGGCCATGGCGTCCTGATAGTCACCGAAACCCGCCAGGCCATAATCCAGAAAATAGTCCCACAGCGCCTGCGCGTCGGCATGGGTGACCGGGTAATTGAAATCATCGAGTGCGCCGTAGTGCTGGCTGAAGCGCGCCTTCACCAGATCCAGCACTTCGCGGGTGATGGCGTCGTTACTGAAACGGATCGGGTAGGGGGCTTTCACGCCTTTGGGCAGGGACTTGCGATTCTCGGCATCGAAATTCCACGCGCCGCCCACCGGCGTGCCATCGCCATTGAGCAGCAAGCGACTCTTGCGACGCATCTCGCGATAAAAGAACTCCATGCGCAACTGCTTTTTCCCCGCAGCCCAGGCGGCGAACTCGGCGCGACTGCACAAAAAACGCGAATCGGCGTGCCAACAAACGGACAGGCCACAATCCTTGATCGATTGTTCCAGGCGCCAGTCACCGCACTCGGTGACGTGCACTTGCTCGACCTGCAAGCGCTGTTGCCAACGGCGTAATTCTCCCGGCACCGAACCGCTGTTGTGCGGATCATCCAGCGTCACGTATTCGACACGGATGCCCTGATCTCGCAACGACTGGGCGAAGTGGCGCATGGCGCTGAAGATCAGGGCAATCTTTTGCGGATGGTGCGGTACATGGCTGGCTTCTTCCATGACCTCGACCAGCAGCACGGTGTCGCGCTCGCTGTCGAGCGTCTGCAAGGAGGCCAGATCGAACGACAACTGGTCGCCCAGCACCAGGCACAACCGACGATTCGGGTTCATTCAGTGCAGTCCGGCAGGATTCGTTTCATAACGGCGTGGCCAGCGAAAACGGAATGCGCAGCTCTTCGACCGGCCCGGTATCACGGCCACACATTTCGTCGTGCACGCATTGCTGCACCAGCACACACGGGAATGCCGGCACGGTCTGCAGCAAGTCACGCAGATGGGTGATTGAACGCAGGTGCATCGGTTTGGCCGCGTCGTCGAGCAAGGTGAACTGACCGTGATCCAGGCGAACCCGGGCCAGATAAAAACCACCTTCAAGCGACAGCAACTCCAGCTCACGAATTTCGCTGTTGGCCGCGCGTTCGGTCAGGGTTTGCAGATTCATGCTTCACTCCTTGCCTACCAGGGCAGGCGTTGTCCATCGTAGGCAAAGAACTGGCCGCTGTCGGCCGGCGTCAACTGGTCAATCAGGTTCAGTAGCTGTTCAGCGGCAACGTCCGCAGGGCGGGCGCTGGATGCCCCGCGAAAAGGTTGCGACAACCCCGACACGACCGTGCCCGGGTGCAGACTCAGCAAGCGGCTTTGCGGGCGGGTGCGGGCCAGTTCGATCGCTGCGGTCTTGATCAGCATGTTCAGCGCCGCCTTGGAGGCGCGATAGGCATACCAGCCGCCCAATCGGTTGTCGCCGATGCTTCCGACCTTGGCCGAGAGCAGCGCCATCGCCCCTTGGGGATCAAGCAACGGCAGAAAATGCCGCAACACCATCGCCGGCCCCAGCGCGTTCACTTGAAACACGGCTTGCAGCGCATCTGCCTCGATCGCGCTGTAGCTCTTTTCCGGTTTGATCCGCTCACGATGCAGCAGGCCGGCAGCGTGCACGATCAACTGATAGGGGCGCTTGCGCGGCCAGTTCGGCGGCGGCGCTGGCGATCGATTGCGGCTGCTCCAGATCCAGCGCTGGAACGGTATGGCGCCCCAGTTCACGAACGCCGGCACAGCGCGGGTCCTGACTGAGCTGCTGGCAAAACGCGCGGCCGATGGCGCCACTGGCGCCGATCACCAGGGCACGATAATCATCGCCCAGGGAGGCCATGCTGAAAGCGCTGTTCATTGGCTGACTCCGGCACCCTGACGGCGGAAAAACAAGGTCACCTGGCCGACTTCAACCCCGAGCTTGGACATGCGGGTGCGATTGATCAGCGTGTCGTCGTCCATCTGGTACATCCAGTCGTCCATGCTCATTTCATAGGTCGAGCCATCAACCGGCAGGTTCAGGCGATACCGCCAGTGCAGCGCATTGCCGGCCACCTGACCTGTGGCGACGCCCACTACATCACCCGCGCGCCCGCTCCAGCGTCCCTGGCCTTCGGGCGTCAGGGTCCAGACGCGGCGCTGGCGCGTACCGTCGCTGTACAGGAAGTGCTCATCAAGAATCAGGTTGTCACCTTCACGATGGCTGACGATGTTGACCTCGAAGCGCTTGACCACTTCCCCGGAACGCTTCTGAAACATCCCCCAGGCTTTCACCGGTTGGCTGAAAAAAACGCTGCAGATCCAACGCCGGTTGCTGATCGGCGTAGCGACTGACATCGACGCTGCCGCAGCTCGCAACGCCGAGTATCAGAGCCAGCAAGAGCACAATTCGGGTCATTGACGTTCTCCCTGAATGCACAGGCAGGAGGGTGAAATTGGAAAGATCATGCTTGTACAGCCTACTTTCGCTGTACAGGTTTATCGCACCCATCGAGGGTCGAACATCAACTTCGCCGCCCGATCAGTTGCAGGAACTCTTGACGCGTGGTGGTGCTGTCACGAAACGCGCCGAGCATCACCGAGGAAGTCATGATCGAATTCTGCTTTTCAACGCCGCGCATCATCATGCACATGTGCCTGGCCTCGATGACCACGGCCACGCCGGCGGCATCGGTGATCTGCTGGATGGCCTCGGCAATTTGCCGGGTGAGGTTTTCCTGGATCTGCAGGCGCCGGGCGAACATGTCCACCACGCGCGCCACTTTCGACAGCCCGAGCACCCTGCCGGTGGGGATGTACGCCACGTGCGCCTTGCCGATGAAAGGCAGCATGTGGTGCTCACACAAGGAATAGAGCTCGATGTCACTGACGATGACCATCTCATCGCTTTGCGATTCGAACAGGGCGCCGTTGGTGACGTCTTCCAGGCTCATGGTGTAGCCGTTGCACAGATACTGCATCGCTTTGGCCGCACGTTTGGGCGTGTCGAGCAGACCTTCACGCTCGGGGTTTTCCCCGACGCCGACGAGAATTTCACGGTAATGACTGGCTAGTAGTGGGTTCATTCAGGGGACTCGCAGCAGTGCTGTGCGTGAGGGCCAATCCGTAGCGCAAGAGTTGTACGAAATTAAGTTCTTTGTATAGGTTTTACTCAAGATAGGCTGAAAAAATCCGCCTGACAATGAATCGGCAATCTTTTTTATGCAGATGCGAACACCTCACATCGCAGCGTGCGAGGTTGCGCGTTTGGCGCAGAGGGGAAAGCGCTCCCGGGCAGTGGGAGCGCTAGGCGAATTCGCGGAATTATTCGCTGTAGGTCGGGTAATCCACATAGCCTTCGGCATTGCCGCCGTAGACCGTGGCGGGGTTCAGCGGATTGAGCGGCCAGTCATTGGCGATGCGCGCCGGCAGGTCCGGGTTGGCCATGAACGGCCGACCGAACGCCACCAGGTCCGCCAGTCCCGATTCGAGCAATTGCGCGCCGGATTCAGCGTTGTAGCGTCCGGCGTAAATGATGGCGCCGCTGAAGGTGTCGCGCACTGCGCGGCGGAATGTTTGCGGCATCTCGGGCGCGTCGTCCCAGTCCGCCTCGGCGATGGACAGGTAGGCAATCCCCACGTCCTCAAGCACCTTGATCGCTTCGATGTAAGTGGTGTGCGGGTCTTCCTCGACCATGCCCAGATAAGTGCGCGCTTCATCGGTGGTGGTGAACAGCGGCGCGAACCGCACGCCGACTTTTTCCTTGCCGATGCACTCGGCGACACCCGACACCACTTCGCGCAGAAAACGCAGGCGATTGTGCAGCGAGCCGCCGTATTGATCGGTGCGCACATTGCTGTGCGCAGAAATGAACTGGTTCACCAGATAGCCGTTGGCGCAGTGCAGTTCGATCCCGTCAAAACCGGCATCCATCGCATTGCGCGCCGCCTGTATATAGAGCTGAACCAGTGCCTGCACTTCATCGGTGCTCAGCGCTCGCGGTGCGGATGGCTTGACCAGCTCTCCAGCGCCCGGCGTGGTTTCAATGAACACGCTGACCCGTTCAGTCGCGATGGCAGAAGCGGATACCGGGGCCGCGCCGTCGGGTTGCAAGGCGGTGTGGGACACACGTCCGACGTGCCACAGCTGGGCGAATATCACGCCGTTCCGGGCATGAACCGCTTCGGTGACTATGCGCCATCCGGCAATTTGTTCCGGCGTATGAATGCCGGGGGGTCCAGGCGTAGCCCTGACCGCGAGGCTCGATCTGCGTGCCTTCGGTGACCAGCAGACCGGCGCCGGCGCGCTGCTGGTAATACTCGGCCATCAATGCGTTGGCGACATTGCCCGGTTGCGTGCTGCGCTGGCGGGTGAGGGGCGGCAGGACGATGCGGTTTTTCAGGGTGTGCTGGCCCAGGGTGAAAGGCGTGAAGAAAGGGCTGTTTTTCATGGAATTCCTGTTTTGACCTTATTAGACCAGTCGACTATTAATGCGGCAAAAAAAACACCGTGCGTGAAGCGCACGGTGTCTGGGAGGCTCGGTGGCTCAGGCCAACAGCTTCAACAGCTTTTCAGCAACGGCTGCCGAGCTGGCAGGGTTTTGACCGGTCACCAGTTGGCCATCGGTCACTACGTGAACCTGCCAGTCAGCCGCTTTGGCGTAGCGCCCGCCAAGACGCTGGAATTCGTCCTCAATCAGGAACGGCACAACATCCGTGAGGCCCACAGCGGCTTCTTCAGCGTTGGTGAAACCGGTGACGTCCCGGCCTTGAATCAACGGTTCGCCATCGGCAGCCGTGACGTGGCGCAGCACGCCCGGCGCATGGCAGACGAAACCGTGGGGTTTGTTGCTGCGGTCGAAGGCTTCGATCAGTGCGATCGAGTGTTTGTCCTCGGCCAGATCCCACAGCGGGCCATGGCCGCCGGGATAAAACACAGCATCGAAATCCTCAGCGCTGACATCCGCCAGACGCCCGGTGTTGGCCAGTGCCTGTTGGGCAGCAGGGTCCTTGCGAAAGCGCTCGGTTTCAGCGGTTTGCGCATCGGGCTCATCGCTTTTCGGATCAAGCGGCGGCTGGCCGCCAGCCGGCGATACCAGAGTGATCTGTGCACCGGCATCCTTGAAGGCGTAGTAGGGGGCCGCGAACTCTTCGAGCCAGAAGCCGGTTTTCTTGCCGGTGTTGCCAAGCTGATCGTGGGAAGTCAGAACCATCAAGATTTTCATAGAGCGCCCTGTGGTGGTCGGGTGTCCTCGACGGGTTCGTCTGCGACACCTTGGAAGAAATGACGGACACAGCATAGATTCATATTAGACCGGTCGTCTAGTAAATTTTTACGGCGGTGTTTCCGCGCGATCACTGTGGCAAACTCCGGCTCATCAGAAATATACGACTGGTCTAATGTTTGGTATTTTGCGTCCCATGAAACCGACCTACGACGATACCCGCCAACACCTGCTCGACACCGGCCACCGCATGATGGCCGAAAAGGGCTTCACCAGCGTTGGCCTGAGCGAGATCCTGCAGACCGCCGGTGTGCCCAAGGGCTCGTTCTATCAC
The DNA here is from genome assembly GCF_014060985.1 of Pseudomonas sp. MD195_PC81_125. Lineage (NCBI taxonomy): Bacteria > Pseudomonadati > Pseudomonadota > Gammaproteobacteria > Pseudomonadales > Pseudomonadaceae > Pseudomonas > Pseudomonas sp. MD195_PC81_125. The sequence continues at coordinate 18,485 of NZ_JABULD010000033.1, read as the reverse complement.
TACTTCAAATCCAAGGAACTCTACGGCCAGGCGTTGCTGGAGGATTACTTCGTCGGCTACCTCGCAGATATGGAGCGACGCCTGACACTGCCGGGGCTCAGTGCCTATGAGCGGCTGATGGATTACTGGCAGGGCTGGCAGAACCGCTGCACCCTGGAAGGTCACGGCGATGAATGCCTGGTGGTCAAGTTGAGCGCGGAAGTCGCCGACCTGTCCGAGTCGATGCGCCTCACCTTGCGTGACGGCGCCGAGCGCATCGTTGCGCGGATCACGACGTGCCTGGAAGAAGGGCAGCTGGATAAAAGTGTGCCGGATGCTGATGCTCGCCAGTTGGCAGAAACCCTTTACCAGCTCTGGTTGGGCGCCAGTCTGCTGAACAAGCTGCAGCGCACCGGGCAGTCATTGCAGACCTCGATGGTGATGACGAAGCGGCTTTTGCAGCGGCCCTCAAACTGAAGCGCCAGGCCTGTTGAACGCGCCCGGTTCTTTTGGTCGGGCCCTCAAGGTAGTGCGTAGATCTTGAACAGCTTCTTCGCCGCGTCGCCGGCGCCATCCAGGTAGTTGTCGTACGCCTGCTCGATGTCGCCGGCGCGGTACATCTCACTCAGCGCAGTGTCGACCAGCAGACGGAAATCTTCGTCGTTTCGATCCAGCGCCATGGCCGTTGGCGCGTACTCGAAAATCCGCTCCAGCAGCACCAGGTGACCTGCGGGGTCATTCTTGCTCAGCAGATGCTTGAGCACCATGCGCTCAGCAAAGAACGCACTGGCTTTGCCATCGGCAACCTGTTTGAGGCCTGCATCGGCATTCTCCACCGTGACCAGCGTGGCCACCACGCCGAGCAAACGCATCTGCTGATGTATCCACGCCTCGGTCACACTACCGCCGATGGCAGCAAACGTTTGATTGGACAGCCCAAGGTTCGCAGTGGCACGCCACGTTGGCCCGGTATGGGCCACCTTGCCATTGAGCACATTAAGCAAAGGCTGGGAGGCGTCCTCGCGCACCACGGCCGAGAGACCGGCGGTGTAGACCGGCACCGAGTAGCTGACCTGCGAGCGCCGCGCCAGTGTCGGAGGGGTCGGCGTACAGAGAATGTCGATCTTCCCCGAATTGACGGCATTGATTTCGTCGTTGAGGGACACAGGCTGGTAGGCGATCTTCAGCGCGGGCAACGCCAGTTCGCTCTTGACCTTTTCGGCTATTTTCAAACAGAGGTCGATGGCATATCCGCTGGCTTTATCGGCGACCTGCTCGCTGAACGGCGCGAAGTCCGGCAAGTAACCGAGGGTGAACGTGTGGCTCGTGCGGATGCGCTCAAGCGTGCTGCCGTGGGCCATGACCGGCAATAGCGTCAGTAGGCAGACGAGTAGCAGCGGGTGGGATTTGATCAGTTTTACGTTCATGTGCGGGTTCCTCGAATTCAGATGTCTGAGCCGTCACGAAGACGGCGGTCAAGGATTGTCGGCCCGGGGGGGAACCGGCACAGGCACGTCGACAAAACGTTTGGCGAGGAAGCCGTAGAGCAGGTAGCCGAACACCAGAACCAGAATGCCGCCGAACACCGCATCTTTGCCGCAGGCATACAACGCGTAGAGGGAGTACGCCACGGCCACCACCAACAGCAAGGTATTGCGGGTGTACACGCTGGCACTGACCTTGGCTTTGTACATCATGACCAGCAGCCCGGTGGCCGCCGTTACATAGGGAATCAGGTTGGTCACGGCGGCGAGGCTGACCAGTTTGCCGAACTGCGCACTGGCGTTTGGCGAAATGGTCGACAGCGCCATCAAGGTCTGCAGCACGCCGCAGACCAGCATCCCGACGATGGGGGCATTGCGGGCGCTGACCTTGCAGAACAGTTTGGGAAACATGCCCTGGTCAGCCGTCATCTTGGCGGTTTGTGCCAGGGTGAACTGCCAGCCCAACAGCGAGCCCACGCATGCCATCACTGCCAACGCCATGATGATGTGGCCGACCGTCGGGTTGAACATGTGCGCATAAACCAGCGCGAACGGCGCGGACGAGTTAGCCAGCTCGGCATTCGGAATGATCCCCTGAATGACGGTCGTCGAGAGCACGTAGACAACCGCCGCTCCCAGGGTGCCGAACAGGCAGGCCAGCGGCACCGTACGCGTGGGATTTTCCACCGCGTCAGAGGCCTGCGCGGCCGATTCCATGCCGAGAAAGGCCCAGAGTGTCAGCGGAATTGCTTTGCTGATCGCTTCGGAAATGGGCAGGTGGTAAGGGTTCCAGGCGGCGATCAGCAGATCGGGTTTGAACCAGAACCATCCGATAAGGCTCAAGCCGGCGACCGGGATGATCACGCCCCAGACCGTAATCGCACCGATCTTGCCGGTAACGCCGGGGCCGCCAAAATTTGCCACGGTGGTTATCCAGAGCAAGCCGACCGTTCCGATGAACAAAGGAATGGCGCCGCTTCCCAGCCAAGGCATGAACGACGTCATGTATCCCACTGCGGAGATCGCCACCGCCACGTTGGCGATGGCCAGTGACAGGAAATACAGATACGAGCAGAGGAAAAATCCCGACTTTGCGTGCGCCTCTTCGGTATAGGCGGATAACCCGCCCGAGCGTAGACAGAAGATGCCGCACTGGGAAAAACAATATGCAATGGCCATGGAACCGACAGCGGTGACGATCCATGACAACAACGAGACCGCCCCGAGTTGCGCCATGCTGGTCGGCAACATGATGATGCCCGAGCCCATCATGTTGACGGTCACCAAAGTGGTGAGTCCCGTCAGGCTCATTTTCTTGTTGGTGTCGGTCATCGAAAACCCCTCGATCGGCGAAGTGCATCCGCGCCCAGCCCTTGAACGCACTGCAGCGTGGTCATGGTCAATGTTCGCCGACGGTTGAGGTCAACGTGTCTGCCTTGCTTATCCAGCCTCCGCCTGTGGCCTTGTAAACATCGATCATGGCGGTGAACACCGAACCCCGGGTCCGGGTGTAGGTCAGCTCGGCGTCGAACAGACTGCGCTCGGCATCCAGCACTTCTATGTAGCTGGTATAGCCGTTGTCGTAGCGCAGCCGGGCAAACCGGGTGTAGGTGCGCAAGGCTTCGACCTGATTGCCTTGAGAAGTCATTTGCTCGCGGGATTTGCTCGCGGCAACCAGGGCGTTTTCAACATCCCTGAAGGCTGACTGGATCGACTGTTGGTAAGCCAGCAAGGTTTGTTTTTGAACGGCCTCGGCCTGTTGCACCTGGCCGGCGATCCCGCCAGCGGTGAAGAGCGGCATGCTGGCGGCGACTCCGTAAGACCAGGTGGCAGCCGGCCCGGTGAACAGGTTGGACAGTTGGTTACTGACCGAGCCCAACAATCCGGTCAGCGATATCGTCGGGAAATACAGCGCCTTGGCCGCACCGATTCGGGCGTTGGCGGAAACCAGATTCAACTCGGCTTGCCGCAGATCGGGGCGGCGCTCAAGCAAGTCCGAGGGCAACCCGGCGGGTACCGATGGCAGCGACAGTTGTGTCAGCTCACGGCCTCTGATGATCGGGCCCGGATTGCGCCCAAGCAGCACAGCCAGATCATTTTCCTGTTGCGCCACCAGTGACTCGAATTGCGCAACGGACGCCTGGGTGCGCTGGAATTCCGAAAGGTTTTGCGCCAATTCCATTTCAGAAATGGTGCCGGCACCGAAACGCAGTTTGAAGATTTCGTAGGAGTCGCCACGGGCCTTGGCCGTGGTGCGGGCGATTTCCAGTTGGCGGTCAAGATCGCGCAGCGCGATGTAACTCGATGCCACCGACGAGACCAGGCTGAGTATCACCGTCCGCCGACCTTCTTCCGAGGCCAGCAAGTCAGCCCGTGCCGACTCATTGAGTCGCCGCAAGCGCCCCCAGACGTCAAGCTCCCAGCTCACACTCAGGGTGGCCTGATAATTCTGGTAAATCGGGTCGACGCCGGAGTCCAGCGGTACCGGGCCATTGTCGCGTGGCGCGCGGGAACGACTGCCTTGCGCAGCGGCGCCGATTTGCGGAAACAGCTGCGAACGCGCCACACCGTAACGGCCCTGAAACTCCTCGACCCGGGCGGCGGCGATCTTGATGTCTTGGTTTTGCGCCAGCGCGCTGCGGATCAAGTCATTGAGCACCGGATCGTTGAACTGTTCCCACCACAACGCGTTGGACAGGTCGTTGGCCTCTTGCTCTGCGTAGCGATAGGGCCGCCGGGGTGTCGGTGGCCGGGCGCTGGTAATCCGGGCCGAGCATGCAGCCGCTGAGCCCCAGACAAATCAACCACGACAAATGGCATGTGCGCATTCATTCCCCCTCATGTCTGTGCAGGGGAGCGCCACCGGGGATCTCTCCGGGCGATGTGAGTGAAGGCGGCGGGGTGGTCTGTTGCGGCGCGCCTTTTTTCTCGGTCAAGCGTTCAACCAGGTAGTAGAACAGCGGGATGAAGAAAATGGCGATGACTGTTGCCGCCAACATCCCGCCGATGACACCTGTGCCGATCGAGTGTCGGCTGTTTTCCGATGCACCGACGGCAATGGCCAATGGGACACACCCCAGAATGAACGCCAGGGACGTCATCACGATAGGCCGCAGCCGCTCCCTGGCGGCGGTCATTGCCGCATCGTAGGCAGACATGCCGCTTTCCCGGTTCAGTACCGCAAATTCGAAAATCAGGATGGCATTCTTCGCGGCCAGAGCGACCAGCATGGTCAAGCCGATCTGGAAGTAAACATCGTTGCTCAACCCGCGTATCAGTACCGCGAGCAGGGCACCGAACAACGCAAAGGGCACTGCCAGCAATACGCCGACGGGCAGGGACCATTTTTCGTACTGCGCGGCCAGGATCAGGAACACCATGACCAGGCCGAAGATGAACACCTGAGAGGAAGCGCCCCCGCTTTTTTTCTCCTCGAAGGCCTCGCCACTCAGGGCCAAGGCATAGTCATTGGTCATGATTTCAGCGCTGATCTCTTCCAGCGCCTTGAGTGCCTGACCGGAGCTGTAACCGGGCGCGGCGTTGGCGGTGAGCTTGACTGCCGGGAAGTTGTTGAAGCGCGTCAGCAGGTCGGGGCCGGTGACGTAGCGGGTGGTCAGCAGGGCTTTGAGCGGCACCATCCCCAGGTTCTTGCTGCGCACATAAATCTGCTGCAAGTCTTCAGCCTTGAGTCGGTAGCTCGGTTCAGCCTGCAGAATCACCTGCCACAGACGGCTGAACTTGTTGAATTGAGACACATACAGAGAGCCGAACATGGTTTGCATGGTGCTGTACACGTCTTCCACCGGCACTCCCAGTGTCTCGGCCTTTTCGCGGTCGACATCGACCAGCAATTGCCGGGAAAACACATTGAAGGTCGAGGTAATGGCGCCGAGTTCCGGACGCTGCCTGGCCTTTGCGACAAGCATGCCGACCGTCTCGGCCAGCTGCCCGACGCTGGCGTCGCCCTTGCTTTGAACCCACACCTCCATGCCACCCGTGGTGCCCAGACCCGGTATGGATGGCGGGTTGACCGGCAAAATGATCCCGCCCTGTACCGTGGAAAAGGCCCGGGCCGCTTTCTGGATGAGCGCTGGAGCACTCTGCTCCTTGATGGTTTGCGAGTCTTTGTAGCGCTCTTCGAAATCCTTGAACCCGACGAAAAAGGCACCAGCATTGTTCTTGTTCTGGCCATCGAGCAGGCTGTAGCCGTTAACGATAGCGACACCCTCGACGGCCTCGTCATGCATGAAGAAATCACTGGCGACCTTGCCCACTTCAGCGGTGCGATCCAGGCTGGCGGCATCGGGCATGATCAGCGCGCCCAGCAGATACCCCTGATCCTCCGGGGGCAGAAAGGCACTGGGAATGCGCTGCGCCATCAGCGCAATCAAAACGATCATGCCGGCGAACAGCAGCAACGCCAGCACAAAGCGTTTGATCATGAACGCCACGGCACGCGAATAGCCCTCGGTCATGCGTTCGAAGCTACGTTCGAACCAGCGGAAAAAAGCGTTTTTTTTCGCCTTGGTGAGGTTTGAGCAGCAGGGCGGCCAGGGCTGGTGAAAGCGTCAACGCCACCAGGCCGGAGATCACCACGGAGATGGCGATGGTGATCGCAAACTGTTTGTAGAGCTGCCCGGTGATGCCCCCCATGAAAGCCACCGGGACGAACACAGCACACAACACCAGCACGATCGCGACCACCGGGCCGGCCACTTCATCCATGGCGCGTTTGGCGGCGTCCTTGGGGTTCATCTTGTGTACGTGCATATTGCGTTCGACGTTTTTCAATCACCACGATCGCGTCGTCGACCACGATGCCGATCGCCAGCACCATGCCGAACAGCGTCAGCATGTTCACCGAAAACCCCAGGGCGGACATGCCGATAAAGGTGCCGACAATCGACACCGGTACGGCGAGTACCGGGATCAGCGTGGCGCGCAGACTCTGCAGAAAAATGAACACCACCACGACCACCAGCACCAACGCTTCGAAAAAGGTGTGAATCACCTCGGAAATCGACGCGCGGGTGAACGCGGTCGTGTCCATCACGATCTTGTATTCGATCCCTTCGGGAAATGTCGTTTTCATTTGTGCCAGGGTCGACGTCACCGCTGCCGAGACATCGAGGGCGTTTGCCCCCGGCTGCTGATACACCGCGATCAGCGTCGCGGGACGTCCTTGATAAGTGCTGCGCAGCGAATAGTCCTTCTGCCCGAGTTCGGCGCGCCCTACATCCTTCAGGCGGACGATGGCCGCGCCGTCGTTGCTGGCGCGCAAGATGATGTTCTCGAATTCCGCAGGCTCCGTCAGGCGGCCCTTGGTGGTCACCGCGAACGATTGCTCCACGGCCTGGCCGGTCGGCGATTGCCCGACACGGCCGACGGCGAATTGCTGGTTCTGGTTGGCGACCGCTGTCTGTACGTCAGCGGCGGTAATGCCCAGTTGCGCCATGCGATCGGGTTTGAGCCAGATCCGCATGGCGTAGTCCGGCGTGCCGAAAATACTCGCCTGGTTGGCCCCCGGAATGCGCTTGATTGCATCCAGAATGTAGAGGTTCGCGTAGTTGGCGACATAGGTGCTGTCATAGCGCTCGCCGGCCGAATACACGGCAAGCACCATCATGAACGCGGAAGATTTTTTCTGTACCTGAATGCCTTGGCTCTGGACGGCGGAGGGCAGTTGCGGCAAGGCCAGATTGACGCGGTTTTGCACATCGACCTGGGCAAGGGACGGGTCGGTGCCAATCTCGAAGAACACGTTGAGGGTCATGTTCCCCGTCGCCGAGCTCGACGAGTTCATGTAGATCATGTTGTCGGCGCCGTTGACCTGTTGCTCGATCGGCGCTGCCACGTTATTGGCCACCACCTGGGCATCGGCGCCGGGGTAGGTTGCCGAAACGGTAATTTGCGGCGGGGTAATATCCGGGTACTGGGCCACCGGCAATTTGGCCATGGCCACCGCGCCGGCCAGGGTGATGATGATTGAGATCACCGAAGCGAAAATGGGGCGATCAATGCAGTAGTGGGAAATACTCATGGGCTGCGCCCGGTGTCTTGCTGCGTGCTGGCAGCCATCGGTTTTGTCGGCGTCTGGTTAGCTGGCGGGGCAGGAGGGGCAATGATGTTCAGCGGCCCTCCGGGCGTGACTCTGATCGCACCGTCGACCACGATCCGTTCACCGGCCTGCAACCCTTGGGTAATGAACCAGTCATCGCCGTGCCAATCACCCACTTCGACCACCCGTTGTTCGGGCTTGCCCGCAGCATTGATCACCCAGACAAAGTGGCTCTTGGCCCCCTCCAGAACGGCCTTTTGCGGCACGACGATGGCGTTCGGCCTGGTAGCGCCGATGGCCCGCGCCCGTACGAACTGGCCGGGGGCGCAACTGGCCATTGGGATTGGCGACCACGGCGCGGACGAGAAAGGTGCCGGTGTCCTGGCTGTAGGAGGGCGCGGCAAAATTCAGTCGCCCCTGTTCGGGCAACACCGAGCCGTCGGCCAATACCACTTCCACGACAAATTCACTGCGCAGCGGGAATATGAGGTGCCCGGAAGCAATCTCTTCGCGGAACTTGAGCGTCTCGTTTTCCGAAAGACTGAAGTTGACGTAAATCGGGTCCATCTGCGAGACGGTGGTCAGCAGTCCGGACTCACCGGGTGTGACGTAACTGCCTTCCTGCTTTTTGGCAAAGCTTGAAAGACCGGTAAGCGGGGAGGCGATGGTGGTGTAGCTGAGGTTCAGCTGTTCGGTTCGCACCGACCCTTCGGCGGCCAGCACGGCGGCTCTGGTCTGACGCTCATCGCCGACGGCATTGTCCAGGTCCATTTTGCTGACAGCATTCTGCGCCGCCAGCGGCCGGACACGGGCGAGGGTGGCTTTGGCCACCTCCCAGCGTGCCTGCTGTTGAGCCAGTTGCCCCTGGGCCGAGAGCAATGAAGCTTCAAAGGGCTTGCGGTCCATCTGAAACAGCGTCTGCCCGGTTTTTACCAGGTCCCCTTCGGTGTACAGCCGCTTTTCCAGGAACCCGGCAACCCGGGCGCGGATCTCCACTTCGCGGGAGCTTTGGGTTTGCGCAACGAATTCGAAGGTCACCGGTGTCGTGCGTGCGGTGACTGTCATGATCGTGACATCAGGCGCTTGGCGGGCGAGGGTCGGGGGGTTCTTTGTCGCAGCCGGCGAGCAGGCTCAGGCTGCCGACGATAATGGCGACGGGCAAGCCCAGTTGCCTGCCAACACTCATGTTCCTGCCCATATTCTGCTCCGTGAAGGGTTCTCGGACAGACGCTTAGCCATTTGTTGATCACAACGCTAGCACCGGCATTCAGTGGCATTTCTGACAATTATCAAAGAACACGATTTGCCAGCCGCGAGACCCATGGGTTGGCACTCAAACCATGGAGCAGCACACTCAGTAAAACGGTACAGGCTGCTACAGCCACCAACGTACCACCGACTTGCAGAGGGTAGTCCAGAATCATCACGGCGAAGACAATACTTGCCAGGCCGCGCGGACCGAACCAGCCGATGAACAGCCGGGTTTCGAAATCGAAGTCGGTCCCTGCCAGACTGATGAGCACAGGCAGTACGCGAACCACGGTCAGGCTGAGCACTGCATACAACCAGATATTCAGCGTGAAACTGCTCCAGGCCCAAGGGATTACCTGCGCGCCAAACACCACCCAGGTAATGACGGAAAGCAGGCTGGCGAACTCTTCACTGGCCTTGAGCAGATCATGCTTTTGTTGAGCAAACAGATAACTGGCGAGCAGGCCGCCAACGAACGCCGCGATAAACCCGCTACCGCCTGATGCTTGCGCGGTGGCAAAGCAAACCAGCGCCAGTCCGGGTAGCGTCAGCTGTGACCACATGGGGGTTTGCCAATGGCGTTTCCCGGCGTAGCGCTGCAACAACCAGGCGATCAACGTCAGGGCGACGCCGACGAGCGCGCCAATGCCAAGCTCCTCGGCCACCAGCTCCACCGCCAGCGAGACGGGCGACCGCGTCTGTTCTTCGATCAACAGGGCCAGGAACATCAACAGCACCGGCACGCAGATGCCGTCATTGAGCCCGCTCTCCACGTTCAATCCTTCACGCACGGATGCCGCCACCTTCGGATTGCTCACGACAGCCTTGCCCAGTGCCGCATCAGTGGGCGCCAGAAGAGTCGCCAAGATGGCCAGTTCGATCGGGGGAATCTGCGGAAACAGCCAGATGCCGACCAGCCAGCCACCGAGCATGGTCAGCGGCAGCCCGATCAACAACAAGCGTAGCGGTAATCCTTCGTGGGCTTTCAGCACCTTGAGATCAGCGTTGGCGGCATCGCTGAAGAGCACAATTGCCAAGGTCAGTTCGGCCAGGATCCGGAGGCCGTCCTTGTCGATCCGGGGCAGCAGCAGGCCCAGGAATGCCGGGCCAAGAATCAGCCCGGCGAGCATGAACATCAGAGGCCCATTGAGCAGGCGCGACTCGAAACGTCCGGCAAACAGGCTATAGACCAGCAGGAAAGCGGCAAGCAGTGCCAGGTTCTGATACATCGATCACCTGCCTGTCCGGGTTCAGAGAGAAGGGATAAGGCAGGTTTAATTCATTGCTCGTAGCGTCTTCTGATAAAAATCAATGGATGTGAGGATTCCCCCAGCAAGTACCTGATCAGCTCCTGCGTCGACGCTCCAATAGAGAGAACAGGTACATGCCGGCCAGCATGGCCAACACGAATACGATGATCTGCCCGTGCCCGGTAAGCACAATAGCGACGGCTGGCCCAGGGCAGATTCCCGCCATCCCCCAACCGATGCCGAACAGCAGGCTGCCGCCAATCAGGCGGGCATCCAGCTCCCGTTTCATCGGTAACTGCATGGGGGCTCCCAGCAAGGATTGCTTGTTGTTCCGCGCCCAGTTCAACGGGATAACCGCCACGGCGATGGCGCCTCCCATCACCAGAGCAAGTGACGGATCCCAGGCCCCGGCCACATCCAGGAAAGCCAGTACCTTGGCGGGGTTCGCCATGCCTGCCAGGAGCAGCCCCAGGCCGAAGATCAGTCCTGCGAAAAAAGCGCTGAGCTTGATCATTTTCAGGCCCCCACGACATGACGAATGACGTACACCGTTGCAAAACCGGCGAGCATAAAACACATCGTTGCCGTGACGGATCGGGCGGACAGTCGAGAGATCCCGCAAACCCCATGACCACTTGTGCAGCCGGAGCCGTAACGGGTGCCCACGCCGACGAACAATCCCGCAATGATCAGCGCCGGCCATTCTGCCTTGATCTCGATCTGCGGCAGTAGGGCAAACGCGCCCCACAACAATGGCGCAAGCATCAAGCCAAGAAGAAACAGTGCCTTCTCGCTCCAGCCTTCACTGCCAAATTGCATCACGCTGCCAATCAAGCCACTGATGCCGGCGATGCGACCATTGGCAAGCACGAATACCCCGACCGCCAGGCCTATCAAGGCCCCTCCGCCCAGGGCAGTCCAAGGCGTAAAGTTCAGCCAATCAATGCTCATTTGGTAGCTCCTGCAAAGAAGTGCTGATGAAAGCCATACATCACCGCGCGTGCCGTGGAGCTGCTGATTCGCTAGCCGGTGTATTTTGCGTCATTAAAAACCGCTCGATCTCCTCAACCGTACTTCGCGCCGTTCGGGTGACGCCGATCAGAGTCGCGGAAGCGGCACCTGTCCAGTCGCCATACCCCACCAGCCATAAGCGCGGCTCCTTGATCGAACGCGTACCTTCAACGACCACACGTCCATCGGCGGTACACACCCCCAGTGATGCCAGATAACCGAGGGCAGGGCGGAAGCCGGTGCACCAGATCACTACGTCGACCGGCGTTTGCGAGCCATCGGCCCACGTCACCCCGGTTTCGGTGAAACGCAGGAACGGCCGAACCGCATGCAGCACGCCGCGCTCTCGAGCTTCGACGACTGGCGGGACCATCACGATATCGCCCAGGCCTCCGACCGGTTGTTCAATGACGGTCCCGGCGAGCTGGGCTTTCCAGCGCTCGGTGGCGCGCTCGAACAGCACGCGGCCATCGACGTCATCGGCGAGAAATTCTGGCGGCTGCGGAGTAACCCAGGTGGCGTCGGCCACTTTTGAGACTTCAGCGAGGATCTGTGCACCGGAGTTGCCACCGCCCACCACCAGGACTTTTTTCCCCGCAAAAGGCTTCGCATTGACGTAATGGGCCGAATGCAAATGCTGGCCGGTAAAGGTTTCACTGCCGGGGTAATGTGGCAGGTAAGGATGACGCCAGGTGCCGGTCGCACTGACCACTGCGCGGGCCAGCCAGCAACGGCCCTGGGCTTTGACCTGAAGTCGATCGCCCTGGCGCTCAACAGCATCGACCCAATAAGGCCGTTCGACAGGAAACTGATAGCGTTGCTCATACTGGCGCAGGTAATCGATCACGTTGTCACGACTGGGATAGCCGTCGGTGACCGGCGGCATCATCCAGCCGGCGATGGAGCTCCAGGTCGAAGGTGAAAACAATCGCAGGGAGTCCCAGCCATACCGCCACGCACCACCCGGTGCGGCTTCGGCATCAATGATCACAAACGAGCGCCCGGTGCGACGCAGGAAGTAAGCCACGGCGAGTGCGGACTGACCGCCGCCAATAATCGCGACATCCACTTCGGTACAGTTGGCAGGCATTGGGAGAGTCCTTGAGGCAGCGCACGTCAGGCCAGATTAGCGCATCCGAATCGGGCGTTTGTTGATGATCCTCAAATGGCGGTATCTAGATCGCCGCCCAATCGGTTCGATGCTGCAGCAGAAAATCGACAAATGCCCGGACCCGCTGAGGAACGTAGCGGCCATGAGGGTAGAGCAGGGTGTAGGGCCGGGAGCGCCCATTGTAGGGCTGGAGTACCTCGACGAGGCGCCCATCGGCCAATTCGTTCTCGACAATGAATCGGTAAGTCTGGAACAGCCCAGCGCTGTGTTTGGCCAGGGTGACGCCGCCCAGCACATCGTCCGAGCAGCAATAGCGGCCCTCCGTGAAGATCTCGCGATGTTTGCCGTCGACCTCGAACAGCCATGAAATGCGACGGCCGCTGCTGGGCAGTTCAAATTGAATGCACTCGTGAGCGACAAGGTCATCCAGTGTCGTTGGCGTGCCGGCCCTGGTCAGGTATTCAGGTGTCGCGACCACGACCAGTTGTGCGTCCTCCAGCAAGCGGGCGATCAGGGTCGAGTCCGGTTGAGCCCGGACCCGAATCGCCAGATCGTAGCCCTCCGCCACAAAGTCGATATTTCGGTTACCCAAATGAACATCCACGCTGACGTCTGGATAAAGCGCCCGAAACTTCGGCAGAAGCGGCAGGATCCGGTGATGCCCATACGTGGTCGGAAGACTGATGCGCAGCCGTCCTGACGGCGTCGATTGAGCGCCCATGACTTCTTGCTGTGCTTCCACCAGTTGCGTCAGGGCCTGTCGGCATTGTTCATAGAACACCCGGCCCGGTTCAGTCATCCGGATGCTGCGTGTGGTTCTGACGAAAAGACGTGACCCCAGACGCTCTTCAAGACGCAAAATCGAGCGGCTTACTGCTGCAGGCGTCACACCGGCTACCTGCGCGGCTGCCGTAAAACTGCCCGTTTCCGAGGCCAGGCAAAATAGCTCGATGCTTCCTAGCTGCAGGTCATCAAAATGACGCTTCATATTCATCACACCGAGTATTCGCGAAGTGCCCAAAGCATACCGATGTCGATGACACAGTGGCGAGGACCGCGGCTTTTATTCATTACACGGCGTCATAAATGAAGTAACCGGGCCCGCATTTATTCATTCAAGGCCAGCTTATAGAGTTCATTCCACTTGCCGTCTCATCATGCCGATGAGACGCGAACTGGAGACTTTCCCGTGCCTTTCATCAACGTTCGGATCACCCGCGACGGCGTTACCAGCGAACAAAAAGCACAGGTGATCGCCGAGATCACACAAACCATGCAGACGGTGCTCAACAAGGACCCGCACCTGACGCACATCGTGATCGAGGAAGTCGATACCGATAACTGGGGCTACGCAGGAATAACCACGACCGAGTACCGCCAGTCGCTGGTGGAGCCCAGGTAATGCTGAGGCACTTGAAACCGCTTTTTTCAACTATCGAGCATTATCATGAGCCATTCAAAAAAAGTCGTTGTGGTCACTGGCGCATCCCAGGGGCTGGGCGCGGGCATCGTCGAGGGTTTTCGTAAACTCGGTTATCAAGTGGTGGCGACTTCGCGCTCCATCCAGCCGTCATCGGATCCGGACATCCTGACCGTCGCCGGAGATATCGCCGATCCGGCGACGTCAGAGAAAATCATCCGCGAAGGTGTAGCGCGTTTTGGCCGCATCGACACGTTGGTGAACAATGCCGGGATTTTCCTCGCCAAGCCGTTCACGGCCTATACCCGCGAAGAGTATGTAAATACCGTGGCCACCAACATGGGCAGCTTCTTCTATATGTCGCAGCAGGCGATTGCCCAGATGGAGAAGCAAGGCGAGGGCGGTCATGTGGTCAGCATCACCACGTCGCTGGTCGATCACGCCATCGAGGGCGTGCCATCGGTGCTTGCATCGCTGACCAAAGGTGGAATGAACGCCGCGACCAAATCCTTGGCGATCGAGTACGCCAAGCGCGGCATCCGCGTTAACGCGGTCTCGCCGGGAATCATCAAGACCCCGATGCATGGCGAGGAAAGCCACGCTGCACTGGGTCGCCTGCATCCGGTCGGCCACATGGGCGACGTGCAAGACATTGTTGCAGCGGTGTTGTATCTGGACAGCGCCCCATTCGTCACAGGCGAAATCCTGCACGTCGATGGCGGCCAAAGCGCCGGTCACTGATGGAAACGGCGGTCTGGCCAACCAGGCGACCGGCAATCTGAAGCAAGAAGCCGCCATCGGCGGCTTCTCCCATCACATTTGGGGGGCGTTGCGCGCAGCGATCGCGACGGTGGTCGGCGAATCCGCAAGTGGGACGAATTGCCGTGTCGCGCCATCAAGTGCATCGATGCATCCGGCTTCGATGTCATAAACCCAGCCGTGCAGATTCAGCCGTCCTTGCTCGAGCGCGAGGGCCACTGAGGGATGCGTACGCAGGTTCGCCAGTTGCGCGATCACGTTTTCACGCACAAGGCCATCGAGCTTGGCGCCGGGCGTGTCGAACTCATGCGCCGCGTTAATCGCTTTCGCGGCGTCCGCGTGACGGAGCCAGTTAGCAACCGCTGGCAGATGATCCAGACAAGTGCAGCGCGAAATCGCGCCCATCGCGCCGCAGTCCGAATGGCCGCAGATCACGATGTCCTGGACGCCGAGCACAGCGACCGCATATTCGACGGTGGCCGAAACGCCGCCGGGCTCAGGGCCATAAGACGGCACAATATTGCCGGCATTACGAATCACGAACAGTTCGCCCGGTTCACGCTGCGTAAGGAGTTCCGGCACAACACGACTGTCCGAGCAGGTGACAAACAGCGCCTTGGGATTTTGTGCCGTCGCGAGCTGCTTGAACAGCTCGACACGCTGCGGATAAACCTCGCGCTGAAAGCGCAGAAAGCCGTCAATGATGTCACGCATGAAGTTCTCCAAACCCGATTAACAGATGGGGGCGCCAGCACTCGATATGCTGTCGCGCCGCGGTGGCCGGTATTATCGCAAACGTTGCGCGTGTTAGCTGTATTTGACTTGATGTCTGCAGCCTGTGGGCATTGGTGCAGGAGGGACGTAACGTAATACATCGTTTAACATAATATACATTACACGTAACAAGATGTTTCCGAATCAGCCCGGTTGCACGCTACATTCAATCCAGAGGGTCACCAGAAACCGCATTTTCCAAACCCTCGGTCTGGCCTGAAATTTGTGAGCCTCAATCAGCAGACCGCGTCAGCTTTTCTATCAGTATCCGGTGCTGTGGAAATTGCGCAGTCAGTCTGCGTCTGTCACCCATCTCCATGTCCGCGAAATCAAATCCCGGCGACACGGTTTCACTGATCAAACCAAATCCGTGTTCACCCTCAAGCAGTCGCGATGCTTTCCAGATGCCACCAGGCACGTGCATTTGCAAAAGCTGTCCCGCCAGAATATCGCTACCCATCACCAATGTTTGAAGCGAACCGTCACCTGCGATCATGCTGTACTCGATGGGATCGCCCAGATGGTAGAAATGCAGGATGTCCGATTGGTTGAAATGAAACTGGCCCACCGGCGAATCTTCCGTCAGCAAGTAATAGATCGAAGTCATCAGGTAACGTGGGCCACGGGTGGTTTGCAGCATGGCGCGATGATCTGCTTGAAAAGTCCTGCGAAAATAGCCGCCTTCAACATGAGGCTGCAGATCCAGTGCAGCAATCACGTCCACGCTCTTTGTTTTCCCTCGATTCATGGCCTGCTCCATTGATTGAAAGGCAGATAGGCTGATAGCTCTACTAAACGGCTATTTAGTGGAGTTAACTGTATTTCGACGAATATCGAAGACAATTCCCTCCACTTCAACGATCTAACGCAAACCCACGTGAGGGACAATCGCTAACGCTTCAGCGTCTCGCTCGGCAGCTCTTTGAACAGCGCCCGATAACTGTTGGAAAACCGCCCCAGATGCCAAAACGACCAGTTCATCGCCACTTCGGCCACGGTGGTTTCCGTGGGCCGGCGATTGAGTAATTCGCGGTGTGCACTGTTAAGCCGGCGCAGGCGCAGCCAGTGGCTCGGGGTCATACCGGTGTAGGCCTTGAACGCCTGCTGTAATTGACGCAACGGCACCCCTGCCACCTTCGAAAGCTCAAGCAGATTAACAGTCTCTTCCGGCGAATCTGCCGCCCATTCCCCTACTCGCTTCATGATCGTCCGCTCTTCAGTACGACGCTGCAAACCGCCTCGATCAAGGCGGGTGTGAGCGTTGTCGAGAATGAACAGACAGTCTTCGAGCAGCTGCTGCGTCAATGAGTTTTTATCAAACGGATCAACAGCTTGCGACAACTTCGTGAGCGTTGAGCTTAACCAGCGACTGAACAAGGCGTTCTGCCCGCAGTTAAGCGGCGCCATGAACAATCCCTCGAGTTTCGCCACATCCAGACCGTGTTCACGGACGAATTGCGGGCCGAACACCACGGCGATTTCCTGGTAGTTCTCCGGGGTGATCCAGATGTTGCGGCTGTCTTCGTTAAGCAAATACAGCGCGTTATCGCTGCGATCAAAACAGAACGCCAAGGCACCCGATGGCGCGCTGAATGCCTGCTCGACGCGGGTGTTCATCTGTTCTTCGTAGACCTGCACACCTTCCAGATCCAGATAGCGAATCTGCCCGGCGAAATGCCCGGGCGACATCTGCTGGTAATGCTGGACCCAACCCGGTGTGGCGCGGATTTGTTCGGTGACATCAGCGGTATTGAACGCCTGAACCTGAAGCGGATTACACGTTGTCATGGGAGACCTTGCGCACTCTTTTGGTGCGCTTTGGTGCTGCTTAAAGTGGATAGATGGAACGGCAAGGCACGCCCAAGATAGTCGTCAACGCGCCACAGGGGAAGGGGCGGAAGATGAAACCCGCCCTCCCCGGCGTCTATAAAACCAATAACGAGGTCTTTATGAATGCCCCTTTCGATCAGCTGTTCACATGGCTGAAAGATCACAAGATTACCGAAGTTGAATGTGTGGTCAGCGACCTGACCGGCATTGCCCGCGGCAAGATCGCACCGACCAACAAGTTCCTGCATGAGCGAGGCATGCGCCTGCCGGAAAGTGTGCTGCTGCAAACGGTAACCGGGGATTTTGTCGACGACGACATCTACTACGACCTGCTCGACCCGGCCGACATCGACATGGTCTGCAAACCGGTGAGCGACGCCGTGTATGTGATTCCATGGGCCATCGAGCCGACCGCCATCGTCATTCACGACACCTTCGACAAGTTCGGCAACCCGATCGAACTGTCGCCGCGCAACGTGCTGAAAAAAGTCCTGCAGCTGTACACCGACAAGGGCTGGAAGCCAATCGTTGCACCGGAAATGGAGTTCTACCTGACCCAGCGCTGCGAAGATCCGGACCTGCCGCTCAAGGCACCACTGGGGCGTTCGGGCCGTGCCGAAAGCGGTCGGCAGTCATTCTCCATCGACGCCGCCAACGAGTTCGATCCATTGTTCGAAGACGTCTACGACTGGTGCGAGCTGCAAGGTCTGGATCTGGACACGCTGATCCATGAAGACGGCCCGGCGCAGATGGAAATCAACTTCCGTCACGGCGACGCCCTGGATCTGGCCGATCAGATTACCGTGTTCAAACGGACCCTGCGCGAAGCGGCGCTCAAGCACAACGTCACCGCGACGTTCATGGCCAAACCGATTGGCGACGAACCTGGCAGTGCCATGCACCTGCACCAGAGCGTGGTGGAAATCGCCACGGGCAAGCCGATTTTCGCTGATGCCGACGGCAAGATGAGCGACTTGTTCCGCCATCACATCGGCGGCCTGCAAAAGTACATTCCTAAAGTACTGCCGATGTTTGCGCCCAACGTCAACTCGTTCCGCCGCTTCCTGCCGGACACCTCGGCACCGGTCAACGTCGAGTGGGGCGAAGAAAACCGCACCGTCGGTTTGCGTGTACCGACCTCCGGGCCGGAAGCCATGCGCGTGGAAAACCGCCTGCCGGGCGCCGACGCCAACCCGTATCTGGCGATTGCCGCGAGCCTGTTGTGTGGCTACATCGGCATGGTCGAAGGCATCGAGCCGAGTGCCGCCGTCGAAGGCCGCGCCTACGAACGCCGCAACCTGCGCCTGCCGATCACCATCGAAGACGCGCTGACGCAAATGGAAGAGTGCGACACCGTTGCCCGATACCTTGGCAACAAGTTTGTGCGCGGCTACGTCGCGGTCAAACGCGCCGAGCATGAAAACTTCAAGCGCGTGATCAGCTCCTGGGAGCGCGAGTTCCTGCTGCTGAGCGTCTGATCCACGTCCTATATCCCTTGTGGGAGCGAGCCTGCTCGCGAAGGCGTCAGCACAGTCACCATCAATGTTGCCTGACCCAC
>NZ_JABULD010000829.1:0-805 GCF_014060985.1 Pseudomonas sp. MD195_PC81_125 | reverse complement strand
ATGTCGGTCGTCCGCAGATTGTGTGAATAGCAAAACGCCATCTGTAGGAGTGAGTCTGCTCGCGATGGGGAATTTCGCTTCACCACTGTCAGCCCGTGCGGGAGGGATCTCGTATTTTTGTACGACCTTTCCTAAAGGAGTTTATCGACGTTTTAACCCGTTCTTGACCGTTTACTCTCGGGGCTCCGCTCGTCCTCAAGGAACTGGTCATGACTGCAACTGACATCCCCGGCAATGCCTCCGATAACCGTTTCAATGAAGTACTGGCGCTGATTCAGAACGCCAGGCAGCAAGCCGTGCAAGCAGTAAATACTCAACTGATCGAGTTGTACTGGCAGGTGGGGGGTTACATCAGCCGCAAGATCGCTCGCGCTGAGTGGGGCGATGCGGTGGTTAGGCAACTGGCCGAACATCTGGCTCGAACGCAGCCAGGGCTGCGTGGGTTTACCCGTTCGAACTTGTTCCGCATGTGCCAGTTCTACGAGACTTATCACGCTGAAGAAAAAAGTCGCACCACTGGTGCGACAATTGTCTTGGTCTCACAATTTGATCATTTTCAGCCAAAGCAAACGTCCAGAAGAACGCGAGTTCTACGTCCGCATGGCGATTCAGGAAAAGTGGTCAAAGCGCGAACTCGAACGCCAGCTCAAGGCTGCGCTTTTCGAACGCAGTGTCACCCAGCCAGCAAAGGCTTCTGCTGCCCTCAAACAGACTCATCCCGCTGCGCTCGAAATCTTCCGTGACGCCTACATGGTCGAGTTTCTCGACCTTCCCGGCGTGCACGCCGAAACCGATCTGCATCGAG
>NZ_JABULD010000828.1:0-828 GCF_014060985.1 Pseudomonas sp. MD195_PC81_125 | reverse complement strand
GTTTGCTGTCGGCTGCCTGGGCCATGCCCATGACAGCGGACGAAGCCGCAAGAACAAAAACACACGCTTTGAACAACGAAGGACGGCGATGCATGGCAAGCACTCCAGGATGATGTTTATTCCGCTATACCGGAATACGGTTTGTTACTACGGAATAGACAGCAGAAAGTGTGCCACAGGAATGGCGGGGAATCTTTATAGGATTGAAATGTTTTTGGAATCAAAGAGATGCGGGAAACGCGAAAAATGGAGCCGAGTGCGGGTACTGATGGGCTGCGCTACCTTAGGCTACAAATAGCGAGTAGCCGGTTCCCAGATGGATCACGGATGAGCAGATTCGGTGCAATGCGATTGAAGTTCGGATTTGTCTCATAGGTCATCTAGCGAGACTTTAAAAAAGGGATCATTTTCTCGCTCCTCACACAACGCGATCAGCTTCTGATCCTCTAGTTTGTCCATTATCGCTTCATACTCCTTTTCAGACGCGCAGTTGAAAACGGGCTCGATCCGATGAAGGACTACGACAGTTTTACTGTCACTAGCGGCGACGGTGGCAATGGGATTTCGTTTCAATTCAGAAATTCTCGCTACGACATAAAGAACGATATAAGTCCCACCTCCGTTTTCGGATGAGTGAAAAAGGTATCACGTCCCGACATTCCACATTTCCGGGCTTCGTGTCGGGCCGGTCCTTCATAAAAGTGGGAAAAATCTCGCGAATCCACAGGCCACCTGTAATTTCTGACAGTAGACCTGTTCTTCACCCTTCTTTAACGTCATCGAACCTTCGAGGTCGTTGAAAAGGAGTTCTCAATGAGCGCTGCCAAT
>NZ_JABULD010000448.1:0-19451 GCF_014060985.1 Pseudomonas sp. MD195_PC81_125 | reverse complement strand
AAGGAGCTGCCGAAGGCTGCGATCTTTTAGTTTTTTCTGGTAACTGTCGATCACTTCCTGCGCCGCGCGAAACGCATCGATCGCTGCCGGTACGCCGGCGTACACCGCGCAATGCAGCAGCGCCTCACGAATCTCCTCGACCGTGCAGCCATTGTTCAACGCGCCACGCACGTGACCCTTCAATTCCTGTGGGCACTTCAACGCGGTCAGCGCGGCGAGGGTGATCAGGCTGCGAGTCTTCAGCGGCAAACCTTCGCGATTCCACACGCCGCCCCAGGCGTGTTCGTTGACGAAATCCTGCAAGGGTTGAGTGAACTCGGTGGCATTGCCCAGCGCGCGGTCGACAAACGCGTTGCCCATTACCTGGCGGCGGATTTCAACCCCGGTTTTCTGCGAATCGGTCATGGCACATCCCTCTTGTGGTGTTGGCGGCGCCAGGCGCGTACGGACGTGAACAACAGAAACGCCAGCAGCGTTGGCAGCACGTAAAACAGCATCAGCTTTTCCAGTTTGCCGGCCAGTGGCATGCCGGTGGTGAACGACACCACGTGCAGCCCGTAAACCGCGTACAAACCGAGCAACAACAAACCTTCAGCGCGGGTCACGCGATAGCCGGAATAGAACACCGGCAGGCACAACGCGGCGACGCCGAGCATCACCGGCAGGTCGAAATCCAGTGCGTTGGGCGAGACCGACAGCGGTGTCGGTGCGATCAGCGCGGTAACGCCGAGCACCCCGAGCAGGTTGAACAGGTTGGCGCCGATCACGTTGCCCACGGCGATATCGCGCTGCCCGCGCAGTGCGGCGATCAGCGAGGTGGCGAGTTCCGGCAGCGAGGTGCCGACCGCGACCACGGTCAGGCCGATCACCCGTTCGGAGAAGCCCAGGTCCGTCGCCACCGCCACCGCTGCGCCGAGCAGCAAATGCCCGGCGAACACCAGCAGCGCCAAGCCGACAACGATCATCAACAGACTGCTGAACCACGGCACCTGCGGGGCTTGCGGCAATTGCGAATGCGGACGCGCCGAGTGCCGCGACTGGCGCAGCAACAAACTGAGGTACAACGCCAAAGCCGCAAGTAACAGTACGCCGTCGAAGCGACCGATCTGTTCGTTCCAGGCGAGGACAAACACCAGCACGCTGGCGCCGATCATCAGCGGAATATCCAGGCGCACCAGTTGCCGCGAGACCCGCAGCGGAATGATCAGCGCCGACAGACCAAGGGTCACGAGGATGTTGAAGATGCTGCTGCCGATCACGCTGCCGACGGCGATGTCGGGGTTGTGCGTCAGGGTCGCTTGCAGGCTGACCGCCATTTGCGGGGGCGCTGCTGCCGAGGGGCGACGATGGTCAGGCCGATGATCAGTGGTCGCACATGCAGGCGCGCGGCCAGACGCACAGCAGCGCGCACCATCAGTTCGGCGCCGAGGATCAACAGGATCAGGCCGCTGAGCAACTCGATCACGTTGATCAGCGGTAAATCGGCCAGAGCAAAAATGGTCAGCGCTCCATCAGTCGTCGAGGGCCTGTATGCGCACGCGTGCCGTGCCGCTGCCGAGCATGCCGAGGCGCTCGGCCGCTTCACGGGAGACATCGATCAAGCGGCCACGGGTGTGCGGGCCGCGATCGTTGATGCGCACAACGCAGGATTTGTCGTTTTTCAGGTTGGTGACCTTCACCCGCGTGCCGAACGGCAGTTGGCGATGGGCGGCGGTCAGGGAATTCTGGTTGAACGCTTCGCCGCTGGCGGTGCGTTTACCGTGGTGCTTGGCACCGTAATAGGAAGCGACGCCAGTCTGGTCGTAACCGTGCGGGTCGATGATGTCGGTGCTGGCGCAACCGGCGAGCAAGGAGAGCAGGGCGCAGGCGCCGAGCAGGCGTTTCATTCGAAAGCTCCACAAAACAAATGTGGAAACAACACAATGTGGAGATCAGCGTCTGTGGCGAGGGGATTTATCCCCGATGGGGCGCGCAGCGCCCCCAAATTCCAGATACAGAAGAATCGGGGCCGTTTCGCAGCCCATCGGGGATAAATCCCCTCACCAACAAAACCCCTTCAGCCATAGATTGTTCCCACAGGGGATGGAGCCAGGCTGTTTGTCTGGCTCCATTTTCATCAGCCTTCGAGCTTGCTTTTCAGCAGTTCGTTCACTTGCTGCGGGTTGGCTTTGCCTTTCGAAGCCTTCATGGCCTGACCGACGAAGAAGCCGAACATCTTGCCGCGTTTGGCTTCGTCGGCCGCGCGGTATTGTTCGACCTGCTCGGCGTTGGCCGCGAGCATTTCGTCCAGTACCGCCGAGATCGCGCCGCTGTCGGTTACTTGCTTGAGGCCGCGCTTGTCGATGATCTCGTCTGCCGTGCCTTCGCCGCTGGCCATTGCTTCGAACACCACTTTGGCGATCTTGCCGGAGATGGTGTTGTCCTTGATGCGCTGCAGCATGCCGCCCAACAGCTCGGCGGAGACCGGCGAGTCCTCGATGTCCAGGCCTTGCTTGTTAAGCAGGCTGCCCAACTCGACCATCACCCAGTTGGCCGCCAGTTTGGCGTCGCCACCGATGGCCGCGACTTTCTCGAAGTAGTCCGCTTGCTCACGGCTGGTGGCCAGCACGTTGGCGTCGTAGGCCGACAGACCGAACTGGCTCTGGAAACGCTCGCGCTTTTGCGGTGGCAGTTCTGGCAGGGTGGCGCGCACCTCGCCGAGGAACGACTCTTCGATGACCACCGGCAGCAGGTCCGGATCGGGGAAGTAACGGTAGTCGTTGGCTTCCTCTTTGGAGCGCATCGGACGGGTCTCGTCCTTGTTCGGATCGTACAGACGGGTCTGCTGGATCACTTTGCCGCCGTCTTCGATCAGCTCGATCTGCCGCTGGATCTCGGAGTTGATCGCCTTCTCGATGAAGCGGAACGAGTTGACGTTCTTGATCTCGCAGCGGGTGCCGAATTCGACCTGGCCTTTCGGGCGGACCGAGACGTTGCAGTCGCAACGCAGCGAGCCTTCGGCCATGTTGCCGTCGCAGATGCCCAGGTAACGCACCAGCGCGTGGATCGCTTTGACGTAAGCCACGGCTTCCTTGGCGCTGCGCATGTCCGGCTCGGAAACGATTTCCAGCAGCGGCGTGCCGGCACGGTTCAGGTCGATGCCGGTGGCATCATTGAATTCTTCGTGCAGGCTCTTGCCGGCGTCTTCTTCCAGGTGCGCGCGGGTGATGCCGACGCGCTTGACCGTGCCGTCTTCCAGGGCGATGTCCAGGTGGCCCTTGCCGACAATCGGCAATTCCATCTGGCTGATCTGGTAACCCTTCGGCAGGTCCGGGTAGAAGTAGTTTTTACGCGCGAACACGTTGTGCTGACCGATCTCGGCGTCAATCGCCAGACCGAACATCACCGCCATGCGTACCGCTTCCTGGTTCAGCACCGGCAATACGCCGGGCATGCCCAGGTCGATCAGGCTGGCCTGGGTGTTCGGCTCGGAGCCGAACTGGGTGGAACTACCGGAAAAGATTTTCGACCGGGTAGTGAGCTGAGTGTGAATCTCCAGCCCGATCACGACTTCCCATTGCATGTGTGTCTCCTCAGAAGCCGGTTGGGGTGCGGGTGTGCCAGTCAGTGTTGAGCTGATACTGGTGCGCAACGTTGAGCAAACGGCCTTCCTGGAAATACGGCGCGAGCAACTGCACGCCCACCGGCAGACCGTCGACAAAACCGGCCGGCATCGACAGACCCGGCAGGCCCGCGAGGTTGGCGGTGATGGTGTAGACGTCTTCCAGATAGGCAGCGACCGGATCGCTGTTCTTTGCGCCGAGCTTCCAGGCCGGGTTCGGCGTGGTCGGGCCGAGGATGATGTCGACTTCATTGAAGGCCGCCATGAAGTCGTTCTTCACCAGGCGACGGATCTTCTGCGCTTTCAGGTAGTAGGCGTCGTAGTAACCGGCGGACAGCGCGTAGGCGCCGACCATGATCCGGCGCTGCACTTCAGGCCCGAAGCCTTCGCCACGCGAGCGCTTGTACAGGTCGATCAGGTTTTCCGGGTTCTCGCAGCGATGGCCGAAGCGCACGCCGTCGAAACGCGACAGGTTCGAGGAAGCTTCGGCCGGGGCGATCACGTAGTACGCAGGAATCGCGTGTTGCATGTTCGGCAGGCTGATTTCCTTGATCACGGCGCCGAGCTTCTGCAGCTCTTTGATGCTGTTCTGGATCAGTTCGGCGATGCGCGGGTCGAGACCGGCGCTGAAGTATTCCTTCGGCACGCCGATGCGCAGGCCTTGCAGCGAAGTGTTGAGACCTGCGGAGTAATCCGGAACCGGCTCATCGATGCTGGTCGAATCGTTCTGATCGAACCCGGCCATACCTTGCAACAAAATCGCGCAGTCTTCGGCGGTGCGCGCCAGCGGGCCGCCCTGATCGAGACTGGAGGCGTAAGCGATCATGCCCCAGCGCGATACGCGACCGTAGGTCGGTTTCAGGCCGGTGAGGTTGGTGAACGCGGCGGGCTGACGGATCGAACCACCGGTGTCGGTGGCCGTGGCCGCCGGCAACAGGCGCGCGGCAACCGCCGCGGCCGAACCACCGGACGAACCGCCCGGTACGTGTTCCAGGTTCCACGGGTTTTTCACCGCGCCGTACCAGCTCGATTCGTTGGCCGAACCCATGGCGAACTCGTCCATGTTGGTCTTGCCCAGCGTCACGGCACCGGCAGCCGCCAGTTTCGCAACCACGGTGGCGTCGTACGGGGCCTTGAAGTTGTCGAGCATCTTCGAGCCGCAACTGGTGCGGATGCCCTGGGTGCAGAACAGGTCCTTGTGGGCGATCGGCGCGCCAAGCAGGGCACCGCTCTCACCGTTGGCCCGACGCGCGTCGGCGGCTTTCGCCTGCGCAAGCGCCAGCTCTTCGGTGAGGCTGATGAAGCTGTTGAGCTGCGGATCGAGCTGGGTAATACGCGCCAGCAGGACTTTGGTCAGCTCTTCGGAGGAAAACTTTTTATCGGCGAGACCGCGGGCGATCTCGGCCAGAGTCATTTGATGCATTGCAGGCTCTTTCCCTTTAGTCGATGACTTTCGGAACCAGATACAGGCCGTTTTCGACCGCTGGTGCGATGGACTGATAGGCCTCGCGGTGATTGGTCTCGGTCACGACGTCGGCGCGCAGGCGCTGACTGGCTTCCAGCGGGTGGGCCAAAGGCTCGATACCGTCGGTATCGACGGCCTGCATTTCGTCGACCAGCCCGAGAATGCTGTTGAGGGCGGAAGTAATGTGCGGAAGATCGGCATCATTCAGGCCAAGGCAGGCCAGATGCGCGATTTTTTCCACGTCGGAGCGTTCTAGCGCCATCGGGATTCTCCAGTGGAAAACAGAACGGACGGCGTCCGTGTGTTAGATTGTCGGAACACTACCGCACTTCTACGGTCATAAGGCCGCGATTGTGGGGCTTGGTGCACAGAAAAGCGGCCAATTTAACATATTGGCGCCTTGCCCAAAATCCCTGTCGTTGTTAGAGTTTGCCGCACTTTTTTACCCACGCGTTGCCTAGGGTCCCTTTCCCATGTTCAAGAAACTGCGTGGCATGTTTTCCAGCGATCTCTCCATTGACCTGGGCACTGCCAACACCCTTATTTACGTGCGCGAGCGCGGTATCGTCCTGAATGAGCCATCGGTTGTGGCCATTCGGACACACGGTAACCAGAAAAGTGTCGTCGCTGTCGGCACCGAAGCCAAGCGCATGCTCGGCCGTACGCCGGGCAACATTGCTGCCATTCGTCCGATGAAGGACGGCGTGATTGCCGACTTCAGCGTCTGCGAAAAGATGCTGCAATACTTTATCAACAAGGTTCACGAAAACAGCTTTCTGCAGCCCAGCCCTCGTGTGCTGATCTGCGTTCCATGCAAATCCACCCAGGTCGAGCGTCGTGCCATCCGTGAATCGGCCCTTGGTGCCGGTGCCCGTGAAGTGTTCCTGATCGAAGAGCCGATGGCTGCTGCGATCGGTGCCGGCCTGCCGGTTGAAGAAGCCCGTGGCTCGATGGTCGTCGATATCGGCGGTGGTACCACCGAAATCGCGCTGATCTCCCTGAACGGTGTGGTCTATGCCGAATCCGTCCGCGTGGGCGGCGACCGCTTCGACGAAGCGATCATCACCTACGTGCGCCGTAACTACGGCAGCCTGATCGGTGAATCGACGGCCGAGCGCATCAAGCAGGAAATCGGTACGGCCTACCCGGGCGGCGAAGTTCGCGAAGTCGACGTTCGCGGTCGCAACCTGGCCGAAGGCGTTCCACGCGCATTCACCCTGAACTCCAATGAAGTGCTGGAAGCTCTGCAAGAGTCCCTGGCAACCATCGTTCAGGCCGTGAAAAGCGCCCTGGAGCAGTCGCCGCCAGAGCTGGCTTCCGACATCGCCGAGCGTGGTCTGGTGCTGACCGGTGGTGGCGCGCTGCTGCGTGACCTCGACAAGTTGCTGGCCCAGGAAACCGGTCTGCCGGTGATCGTTGCCGAAGACCCGCTGACCTGCGTTGCTCGCGGCGGTGGCCGTGCATTGGAAATGATGGACAAGCACACCATGGACCTGCTCTCCAGCGAATAAGCGCTGGGTTGCAATACGTGGGTGAGCGCACAGGCAGCACTTTGCAGTGCTGCCTGTTGGCGTTTATCTTCTGTCAGTCTTCATCCAGGCCGGTTTGATGCCGTATGAATAAACAGAACATTTGCCTGGGAGGAGCGGCTTATTAAACCGCTTTTCGCCAAGGGCCCTTCGTTGGGCGTGCGCCTGTTGGTGCTGGCCGTGCTGTCGATCGCGCTGATGGTGGTCGATGCCCGCTTTGACCTGCTCAAGCCTGCGCGCAAGCAAGCGTCGCTGGTGCTGATGGATGCCTACTGGATCACCGACCTGCCCGGCCGGTTGTGGGACGGTGTCGCCAGTCAGTTTGGCAGTCGCACCGAGCTGGTCGCCGAAAACGAAAAACTCAAGACCGAGAACCTGCTGTTGCAGGGCCGCATGCAAAAGCTCGCCGCTCTCACCGAGCAGAACGTGCGGCTGCGCGAGTTGCTCAATTCCTCCGCACTGGTCAACGAAAAGGTCGAAGTGGCCGAGTTGATCGGCATGGACCCCAATCCCTTCACCCATCGCATCATCATCAATAAGGGTGAGCGCGATGGCGTGGTGCTCGGTCAGCCGGTGCTCGATGCGCGCGGTCTGATGGGCCAGGTGGTCGAATTGATGCCGTACACCTCCCGTGTGCTGCTGCTGACCGACACCACGCACAGCATTCCTGTCCAGGTGAACCGTAACGGTCTGCGGGCGATTGCCAGCGGCACCGGCAACCCGGAACGTCTGGAACTGCGGCACGTCGCCGACACCGCTGACATCAAGGAAGGCGATCTGCTGGTCAGCTCCGGTCTCGGGCAGCGCTTCCCGGCCGGCTATCCGGTGGCAACGGTCAAGGAAGTCATCCACGACTCCGGTCAGCCTTTCGCGATTGTCCGTGCGGTGCCGACCGCTGCGTTGAACCGCAGCCGTTATCTGCTGCTGGTATTCAGCGACAACCGCACCGCCGAAGAGCGCGCCAACGATGCGGCGCAGGCTCAGGAAAATCTTGATGCGCAGGGCGGTGGACCGGTGATTCCGGCCACGGTGCCGAAAACCGTGACACCGCCTGCAGCGGTGACTGCGCCGGCCGCGACCGCCACGCCGGCAGTCAGTGTTACGCCGGCCAAACCGGTCGCCAGCAAGCCGCCTGCCAAACCAACTGCAGCCACGCCCGCGAATAGCCGGCCTGCAGCGTCCCAGCCGGCGGTTCGACCAGCGGCCAAACCGCCTGTCACCACGCCGACCAACACCGGGAGACAAGAATAATGGTCGGGGCTACCGCTTCGCGTAACGGTTGGATGGTCTGGCTGACGTTTCTTATCGGCCTGCTGCTCAGTGTGTCGCCGATGCCGCAATTCATGGAGATCCTGCGCCCGCTGTGGCTGGCGCTGCTCCTGGCGTTCTGGGCTCTGGCCCTGCCGCAAACGGTCGGCATGGTTACCGCGTTTTGCCTGGGACTGGCCGAAGACGTGCTGTACGGCACGCTGCTTGGGCAGAACGCGTTGATCCTGACGCTGATCACCTTCCTGGTGCTGTCGTTGCAGCAGCGTCTGCGGATGTTCCCGATGTGGCAGCAATGTCTGGTGATCCTGGTGATCTTCGGCCTCGCTCAGCTGGTTCAACTGTGGCTCAGCGCGCTGACCGGCAACCGCCAGCCAACGCTGGCACTGGTGCTGCCGGCATTGACCAGCGCGTTGCTCTGGCCTTGGGTCAGCTTCGCTTTGCGTGGATTGCGCCGGCGCTACAAAATCAACTGATTCGGTCAGGCATGTGCCCGCACCTCGACAAGGGAGATGTCTTGATGAAGCCGCTTTACCTCGCCTCTGGTTCGCCGCGCCGGCGTGAATTGCTCACGCAGATCGGCGTGCCGTTCTCCGCCATCAGCGCGGAAATCGACGAAACCCCGCTTGCCGAAGAATTGCCTTCGGCCTATGTCGAGCGCCTGGCGCGTGGCAAGGCCGAGGCCGGTCGACGCGCGCTCGCCTGCAACGCGGCGTTTTGCGTACTGGGGGCGGACACTGCCGTGGTCCTCGACGATAAAATTCTTGGCAAACCGGTGGACGAAGCCGACGCATGCGCCATGCTGATGATGTTGTCCGGCAAAGAGCATGAAGTGCTGACCGCCATCGCTGTGCTGGACGGCCAGCGTTGCGAGTCGCGCGTGGTGCGCAGTCTGGTGCGCTTCCGCCCGATCAGCCGCGAAGAGGCGGCGGCCTACTGGGCCAGTGGCGAACCTCGGGACAAGGCCGGCGGATATGGCATTCAGGGCCTCGGCGCGGTGTTTGTCGCCGGGCTCAATGGCAGCTATTCGGCGGTGGTCGGGCTGCCGGTTTGCGAAACCGCAGAACTGTTGGGCCATTTCGGCATACCCTGTTGGCAAAACCTGAACGCGCAATGAGCGTCGTATGGATCAAGATGCGGCCATTATCGTGAACATGCCTGAACGAGACCCTGCCATGAGTGAAGAGATTCTGATCAACATCACGCCGATGGAATCGCGCGTGGCGGTGGTCGAAAACGGTGTGCTGCAAGAAGTCCACGTCGAGCGCACGCAAAAACGCGGGATCGTCGGCAACATCTATAAAGGCAAGATCGTCAGGGTGCTGCCGGGCATGCAGGCGGCATTTGTCGATATCGGTCTGGACCGTGCGGCATTCATTCACGCCTCGGAAATTTCCCTGCGCGAAGGCCCG
Source organism: Pseudomonas sp. MD195_PC81_125 (assembly GCF_014060985.1). Classification (NCBI taxonomy): domain Bacteria; kingdom Pseudomonadati; phylum Pseudomonadota; class Gammaproteobacteria; order Pseudomonadales; family Pseudomonadaceae; genus Pseudomonas; species Pseudomonas sp. MD195_PC81_125. The sequence goes on along the minus strand of NZ_JABULD010000448.1, from coordinate 10,178 downwards.
GCGGTGGAAAGCATCAGCGCGCTGGTGCATGAAGGCCAGAGCCTGGTGGTGCAAGTCACCAAGGATCCGATCGGTTCGAAAGGCGCACGTTTGACCACCCAGCTGTCGATTCCGTCGCGCTATCTGGTGTACATGCCGCGCACCGCCCATGTCGGCATTTCCCTGAAGATCGAAGACGAAGCCGAGCGCGAGCGCCTCAAGCAGGTGGTCAGCGATTGCGTGGCAAAGGAAGGGATCAAGGAGGCTGGCGGCTTCATCCTGCGTACCGCTGCCGAAGGCGCCGGGGCCGATGAAATCCTTATGGACATCCGCTACCTGCGGCGCCTGTGGGACCAGATCAACGCGCAGATCCAGACCATCGGCGCACCGAGTGTCATCTACGAAGACCTCGGTCTGGCGCTGCGTACCCTGCGCGATCTGGTCAGCCCGAAGATCGAGAAGATCCGTATCGACTCCCGGGAAACCTTCCAGAAAACTACACAGTTTGTCGCCGAACTGATGCCGGAAATCGCCGATCGTCTGGAACACTACCCGGGCGAGCGGCCGATTTTCGACCTGTATGGCGTCGAAGACGAAATCCAGAAAGCCCTCGAGCGCAAAGTGCCGCTCAAGTCCGGCGGCTATCTGGTGGTCGATCCGGCGGAAGCCATGACCACCATCGACGTCAACACCGGCGCGTTTGTAGGCCATCGCAACCTTGAAGAAACCATCTTCAAGACCAACCTCGAAGCCGCGACCGCGATTGCCCGGCAGATGCGCCTGCGCAATCTGGGCGGGATCATCATCATCGACTTCATCGACATGGAAGATGAAGAACATCAGCGCCAGGTGCTGCGCACCCTGGAGAAACAGCTCGAACGTGATCACGCCAAGACCAACATCATTGGCATCACCGAGTTGGGCCTGGTGCAGATGACTCGTAAGCGCACCCGCGAAAGCCTTGAACAAGTGCTGTGCGAGCCGTGCAGCAGTTGCCAGGGCCGGGGCAAGTTGAAGACCCCGGAAACCATCTGTTACGAGATTTTCCGCGAGATTCTGCGTGAAGCCCGGGCCTATCAGGCCGAGGGTTATCGGGTGTTGGCGAACCAGAAAGTGGTGGACCGTTTGCTCGATGAAGAGTCCGGTAACGTCGCCGAGCTTGAAGGGTTCATCGGTCGCACCATACGCTTTCAGGTCGAAACCATGTATTCCCAGGAACAATATGATGTGGTGCTGCTCTGATCCCCTGCGGCACATTTAATCCACAACGGCTGGCCTCAGCTTTTCGCAGTTTTTTTCGCCATGGGAGCCAACTGACATGGAGCGTCTGACACGCATTTTGGCCGCACTCACCCGCTGGGGACTGGGCCTGTGCGCGTTGGTTCTGGTGCTGTTGGCGTTGTACGTCAGCCTCGGTCGGGAATTGACGCCGCTGGTGGCGGAGTACCGCACCGACATCGAAGACAAGGCCAGCGCCGCGCTCGGCATGCCGTTGCAGATCGGCGAACTGGAAGGTGACTGGAGCGGATTTGCACCGATCCTGCTGGCCCATGACGTGATGGTCGGTGACGGCGCGAATGCCTTGCGTCTGGACCGGGTACGTGCGGTGCCGGATCTCTGGGGCAGCCTGCTGGCGCGCGAAGTGCGTATCGCCCATCTGGAATTGAACGGTCTGAAAATCAGCGTCAAGGAAGCGCAGGACGGTAGTTGGTCGCTGGAAGGCCTGCCGGTGCAGAACGACCAGCCGCTTGATCCCGAACAACTGTTCAAGCGCTCGCAGATCGTTCAGCAATTGTCGGTGCTCGACAGTCAGGTGACCGTGCAGCCGCTGGACCATGCGCCGATGACCTTCACCTACGTCGGCCTCAACCTGAAAACCGGCAGCAGCCGGCAGCGCCTCGACGCTCGTCTGACTTTGCCCGACGGGCAGCCGATGGCGATGAGCCTGCGTACACGGATTCGCCCCTCCCGACTGCCGGACAGCTCGGTGGAAGGCTATGTCAGCCTGCCGCAAAGCGACTGGTCGAAGTGGCTGCCCGAGCGTTTGACCCAGCAATGGAATTTTTCCGAGATCAAGGCGGGCGGCGAGCTGTGGGTGAACTGGAACGACGGCGCCCTGCAAAGCGCCGCTGTTCGTTTGAACGCACCGCAGGTGACCGGCGCTTATGCCGAGCGCAAGCCGATCAAGATCAGCAATCTGGCGCTCAATGGCTATTACCAGCGCGACGATGACGGCGCGACCGTTACGCTCGATTCGCTGGCGATGAGTGTTGGCGAAACCCGCTGGGAAACTCACGTGCAGCTCAAGCAGACGGCAGCCACTGATACAGTCGACGAGCTGTGGCATCTGCAGGCTGACCGCCTCGATTTGCAGCCGATCACCCCGTTGCTGAATGCACTGGGGCCGCTGCCTGAAGGCTTCGCCACTGTTGTCGATCGCCTGAAAGTGACCGGCGGGTTGCGCAACGTGTTGCTGGATTTTCGCCCGAACGCTACCGATGGCTCGAAATTCGGCTTCGCGGCCAATCTGGATAAAGTCGGGTTCGACGCCTATCACGGTGCCCCGGCGGCGCGGAACGTCAGTGGCAGCCTCAGCGGCAACCTTGACGGCGGCGAGCTGCGCCTGGACAGCAAGGATTTCGTCCTGCACCTCGATCCGATCTTCGCCAAGCCGTGGCAATACATTCAGGCCAATGCCCGACTGACCTGGAAGCTCGATAAAGAAGGTTTCACCCTGATCGCGCCTTACCTGAAAGTGCTGGGCGAGGAGGGCAAGATTGCCGGCGATTTCCTGATCCGCCTGCACTTCGATCATAGCCAGGAAGACTACATGGACCTGCGCGTCGGGCTGGTCGATGGCGACGGTCGCTACACCGCCAAATACCTGCCCGAAGTCTTGAGTCCGGCCCTCGACGAGTGGCTGCGCACGGCGATCCTCAAAGGCGCGGTGGACCAGGGGTTTTTCCAGTACCAGGGTTCGCTGAGCAAAAATGCCAAGGATGTCGATCGCAGCATCAGCCTGTTCTTCAAGGTGCATGACGCCGAGCTGGCGTTCCAGCCAGGCTGGCCGCACGTGAGCAAGGTCAGTGGCGACGTGTTCATCGAGGACAGCGGTGTGCGCATCGTGGCCGACAAGGGGCAGTTGCTCGACACCCAGGTCAGCGATGTTTTCGTCAACATTCCCCATGTCCCGGCGGGGCAGCATACGCATCTGTTCCTCGACGGCGGGTTTGCCGGTGGATTGGGCGATGGCCTGAAAATTCTCCAGACCGCGCCGATCGGCACTGGCGAAACGTTTGCCGGCTGGGAAGGCGAGGGCGATCTGCAGGGCAAGGTCAAACTCGATATCCCGCTGGAAAAGGGCGATTTGCCGAAGATCCTCGTCGACTTCAAGACTGCCAATGCGCGCTTGAAACTGGCGGAGCCGAAACTGGAGCTGAGCCAGCTAAAAGGCGATTTCCGTTTCGACAGCGCCAAGGGGTTGAGTGGGCAGAACATCGCCGCCAAGGCTTTTGACAAGCCGGTGACCGCGCAGATTTTCGCTGATGGCAGCCCGGGCAAGCTCAAGACGCGGGTCTCGGCTTCCGGGCAGGTCGAGGTCAAGAAACTCACTGACTGGCTGGGCGTGACTCAGCCGTTGCCGGTGTCTGGGACCCTTCCCTATCAGTTGCAGGTCAACCTGGACGGCACCGACAGTCAACTGACGGTCAACTCCAGCATGAAAGGCGTCGCGGTGGATCTGCCGGCGCCGTTCGGCATGTCGGCCCAGCAAGGGCGTGACACGGTGTTCCGCATGAGCTTGCAAGGTCCGGAGCGGCGTTTTTGGGTCAGTTACGATCAACTGGCCAGCTTCACCTTCGCCGCACCGCCGAGCAGTTTCGCCGATGGTCGTGGCGAGCTGTTTCTCGGAACTGGCGACGCAGTCCTGCCGGACGCCAAAGGCCTGCGCATTCGCGGTGTGCTGTCGGAGCTGGACGTCGCGCCGTGGCAGGACCTGGTCAATAAATACGCCGGTAACGACCCGGGTGGCAGCGCCAAGCAATTACTCAACAGTGCCGACTTCAAGGTGGGCAAGCTCACCGCATTCGGCACCACCCTCGACCAGGCGGCAGTTCAGGTCAATCGCAAACCGTGGGCGTGGAATCTGGCACTCGACGGCCAGCAGGCCAAAGGCTCGGCCAGTCTTCCCGATGCCAAGGGCGCGCCGATCGCGGTCAATCTGCAATACGTGCGGCTGCCGGCACCGGATCCGACGGTGCAGGCCGACGAGAACTCGCCTGATCCGCTGGTTTCCGTCGACCCGACGAAGATTCCCGCGCTGGACATCACCATCAATCAATTGTTTCTCGGCGCGGATCTGGTGGGCGGCTGGTCGCTCAAGGTACGGCCGACGGCCAAAGGTCTCGCCCTGAACAATATGGACATGGGCCTCAAGGGCATCCTGTTGCAAGGCAATGGCGGCTGGGAAGGCACCCCGGGCTCGACCAACAGCTGGTTCAAAGGCCGGGCCAGCGGCAAAAACCTCGCCGATGTACTGAAGGGCTGGGGTTTTGCGCCGAGCGTGACCAGCGAAGAATTCCACATGGACGTCGATGGCCGCTGGCCGGGATCGCCGGCGTGGCTGGCGACCAAGCGTTTCTCCGGCACGCTGGATGCCTCGCTGAATAAAGGTCAGTTCGTTGAAGTGGAGGGCGGCGCGCAGGCGTTGCGGGTGTTCGGTCTGCTCAACTTCAATTCCATTGGTCGCCGTCTGCGTCTGGACTTCTCCGACTTGTTTGGCAAAGGCTTGAGCTACGACCGGGTCAAGGGTTTGTTGGTGGCCAATAACGGCGTGTATGTCACCCGCGAGCCGATTCGGCTGACCGGTCCTTCAAGCAATCTTGAGCTGGACGGTACGCTGGATCTGGTTGGCGATCAGGTCGATGCAAAATTGCTGGTGACCTTGCCGGTGACCAACAATCTGCCGATCGCCGCGCTGATTGTCGGCGCGCCAGCGGTCGGCGGGGCATTGTTCCTTATCGACAAGCTGATCGGTGACCGCGTGGCACGCTTCGCCAGCGTCAAATACACCGTCAAGGGCCCGTGGAAAGAGCCGAAAATCACCTTCGACAAGCCTTTTTGAGTAGCATGAGGCTTTTCCCCGTGCAGGAGCTGCCGCAGGCTGCGATCTTTTGATGTGGTTTTTAAAAAGCAAAATCAAAAAGATCGCAGCCTTCGGCAGCTCCTACATTGGGTAGTGATTAAACGGGCATCATTCGGCACACTGGCGGTCTGATTTTTTACATCCCATCCTGACTGAGAGGAACGATCATGGTTCTGCGCTCGGAAATTCTGGTGAACAAAAACGTGCTACCGACCAAAGACCAAGCTCTACCCGGCCGCGAAACCGCGATGACCCTGCCTGAAAAGCACTTCGTCTTCGAAGAAACCCCGTTGCTCGGCCCGTTTTTCCAGGACGTCGACTTCGCGATCTTCGGTCTGGGTTGCTTCTGGGGCGCGGAGCGCCGTTTCTGGCAGCGCGAAGGCGTGGTCAGCACCGTGGTCGGTTACGCCGGCGGCTACACGCCGAACCCGACTTACGAAGAAGTCTGCTCGGGCCTGACCGGCCACGCCGAAGTGGTGCTGGTGGTGTATGACAAGGCCAAAGTCAGCTATGAAGAGCTGCTGGCGATGTTCTGGGAGCTGCACAACCCGACTCAGGGCATGCGTCAGGGCAATGACATCGGCACTCAATACCGCTCGGTGATCTACGCGACCTCGCCAGAGCAACTGGACGCGGCGCTGAAGAGCAAAGCGGTGTATCAGGCTGAACTGTCGAAGGCAGGCCTGGGCGAAATCAGCACCGAAATCGAACAGGCGCCGACCGTGTATTTCGCCGAGGCCTATCACCAGCAATACCTGGCGAAAAACCCTGAAGGTTATTGCGGGATCGGCGGCACCGGCGTGTGCATGCCACCGAGCCTGGCGGGTAACTAAACCCCAAAGCATCGCGGGCAAGCCCGCTCCCACAGGTTTAGCGCCGACTTCAAAATGGCGCAGTACTTTGTGGGAGCGGGCTTGCCCGCGAAGGCGTCCGTTCAGACACCGCTAAAACAGTTGATCAGCTCTCGGCAATCAACCAATCCATCTGCCATCCACCCTGAGTCTGCCCAAGCTTCTTCGACAACCACGGCAGCAACTCACGCAATTCTTCCTCCAGCCCCCACGGCGGATTGGCAATCGCCATCCCGGAGCCGTTGAGGCTGTTCGGCGTATCCAGCGGATGCACCAGCAGTTCCACGCGCAGCAACTTCGGCGCGCCGGTACCGGCCAGATCCTGATAGAAACGGCGCAACGCACGCTGATCCTTTACCGGATACCAGATCGCCGCGACGGTCTGGCGCATGCGGCCAATCGCCTCTTTCAGCGACGCCGCACACTTTTGCATCTCGTCGAGCTGTTCGAACGGCGGATCAATCAACATCACCGCCCGCTTCTCCTGCACCGGCAACATCGCCCGCGCCACATGCCAGCCCTCGCCCAGATGCACCTTGACCCGACGGTCGCCGGCCATGTTCTCCTTGAGCTGCACGCCGTCTTGCGGGTGTTTCTCGTTGAGCATCACCCGATCCTGCGCCCGGGTCAGACGCCGCGCCAGCTCCGGTGACCCCGGGTAGTAACGCAACTGACCATCCGGGTTCATCTCGTGCAGCACCTTCATGTAGTCGGCGGTCAGTGCCGGCAGATCCGGCTGATCCCACAAACGTGCGATGCCTTCCAGGTACTCGCCGGTACGGTTGGCCTGATCGCCCTGCAGGTCATACAGACCGATACCGGCGTGCGTGTCGAGATAGGCAAACGGCTGTTCCTTGCGCGACATCAGGGCGATGAGGCGGGTCAAGGTCAGGTGTTTGAACACATCGGCGTGATTGCCGGCATGGAAGGCGTGACGATAATTCATGCTGCTCCTGCGAGGGCCGTGAAGTTTACCTTTTACCGGGCGGCAAGTCAGGGGTTGGGGGCTGAGCGGCCCTCTTACACCTTAAGATCCGGCCCAATATCTGTGGCGAGGGGATTCATCCCCGATGGGCTGCGCAGCAGCCCCCTATTCCGTCACATGTTTTATTTGATGCTCCACGATGACAGGTCTTGGGGCCGCTTCGCTGCCCATCGGGGATGAATCCCCTCGCCACAGTTCAGGTACCTCGACAACCCATCGAAAGCTTTATCAAAACCCAGGACGCGAACATCGCTGATCCTTGGACTTCGCCCGGAAATTTCATTCTGCTTCGTCCTGCAAATGGTCCAATAACGCCGATTGCGACGTTTCTTCCGACGCAGAAACCTGGAAAAACCGCCTGACCTTGCAACGTAAAACCGGCTCGGGAAAGGCCTCGAACAAGGCAGGATGCTCCTCGCTCAGCCACTGCACAGCATTGCCGATGCGAATGTCATCAGCTGTTGCGGCCAAGACCGATCCCGTTACTTTCCACCAAGGAAACACTCGCCCCGAAACCTGCGCCCTGCCCCCGATCTCCACGGCCTGTCCATTGATCAAGCCGCGCGAAATCACCGGCATCAACTGCGCAGATTGCACTTCGTCGGACTGCAGGATCGGCAACACAAAACGCCCATCCCAGAAGCGAAAAAACACCGCTGCGCCGTCCGGCATCAGCACTTGAGTCAGGCTGCGAAAGTGCTCAACCACCACCTCCAGGCTCGCCGAGGACACCGCCAACCACCCCCAGTCGCGAGATCGGTAGAGGCCACCCAATCGAGAAACGCACTGTCCGCCGCGACAACTCCTGCAAAGGGCATTACCGCGTCCCACTCGGCGTAGATCGTGTCCGCCCAGATCGGGTGGAGTCCGACCAGCGGAGGCCTGGCGTCGCTGGCATTACTGAAAATCGCGAACAGTTGCTCCGCAGGTTTCAGCGGCTCACGCGCCAGCCACGCTGAAGGCGTCAGGCACTCAGGCTGCACAAACACCGTCCTTGCAGCGCTCGCACTCTTCGCAGAATGGCGCATCACCTTTAAAGCTCATGATTTGTGCGGCGGTGAGCATGGCCGCCGGTGCCGCTGCAAGTTTCGCTGGCAACCCCGGCACACCGGGTGCCGCGCTCATCGCCGCCATCGGCGCGCCACCGACCTGAATTGGCACGCTACTGAAGATCCCGCCAGGCCCGATGTTGATCCACTGCCCGCCGGCCTGAATCGTGGCGCTCGCGCCGCCATCGATCACCACTTGCTGCCCGGCACTGACGTGGATTTGTGCGCTGGCGCTGGTGGCCTGGTTGCTCACCCGAATATGCCGATCGCCGACCACAGTCAGGTGATCGTCCTGTTTGACTTCGATCTGGCGCTGGCCGTGAGTGATGCGTTGTTCGTCGGCCTTCAACTCATGTTTGGCGGTGCCCGTGACGACGATGCTGCGCTGGTTGTCGACCTGCACCTGCTGGTCGTGCAGTACATGCTGGGTCCAGTTGCGCTGGGCACGCAGGTAGATTTCTTCGGCGCCCTTTTTGTCGTCGATGCGCAGTTCGTTGTAACCACCGCCACCGGGGCTGCTATGGCTGCGGAAGATGCTGCGGGTCTTGTCCGCCGGGAGGTCCAGCGGCACCGGGGTCGCGGCATTCGGCAGGCACCCCATCACCAACGGTTTGTCGGCGTCGGCGTCGATGAAACCGACCAGCACTTCCATGCCGACTCGCGGGATCAACACGCTGCCGTATTGGTCATGTGCCCAACCGGTTGCCACACGCAGCCAGCAACTGGAATGCTCATTCAGCTCGCCGTCGCGGTCCCAGGCCAGTTGCACCTTGACCCGACCGTACTCGTCGCAGTGAATTTCCGCGTCGTGCGGCCCGGTGACGACGGCAGGTTGATAGCCAAGCATCCGGGGCTTTTCCGGGCCGAGGGCTGGGCGGAAGAACACGTCCCACGGCGTAGCAAGAAAGGTATTACGGTAACCCTGGAATGTTTCCCCATCGCTGGTGACCGATTCCTCCAGCACTTGCGGCTGTCGCCCACGGTGTTCGATGGCGGTGAGCAGCCACAGGTCATTCCAGTCCCGGCGCGGGTGTTCGGTCAGTTGCAGGAAATGTCCGCACACCAGTGCAGAGACGTCGCTGATGCCTTCGGCCTGACGGTAATCGGCGACATGTCGCTCAAGCGTGCGCTGCGCCAGATGCTTACCGGTCTCGCGATCGTTGAACTGGCCGGGAAAACGATAATCCTCCAGTACCGGGCGCTGCTCGCTGTCGCTGTGGCTTTGCAGTTGCAAGTGCGGCTTCTCAAAGTTGTAGTCGCGCCGGGTGACCACGCTGGTGCGGGTTTCGACCCGGACATTGAAACGCTGGATGGCGGGCGCACCAGCCGACATGCCGCTCCCCGGCAAATACAGCGTCGGCTCGGCCAGTCGCGGGAATACCGTTTGATCGTCGCCGAACACGAGTAGATGCCCGTCGGGGCTGTGCTGAAAATGAAAATGAATGCCGACTTCGGCACACAGCCGTTGGATGAACGCCAGATCGCTTTCGGCGTACTGCACGCAATAATCGCGCATCGGGTAATCACTGCCGAGACGAAACTCGAAGGCGTCGCGCAGGATCGCGTGGTCCTTGAGGATCCGCGCCACGATCTGCGGCACCGTCTGATGCTGAAAAATCCGCTGGTTGATGCGATGCCCGAGGTAAGTCAGACGCGGTACCAGGCTCAGGTGATAGCGCGTCAGACGTTTCCCGGAATCCCCCTGCCCGACTCGATAAATCTGACCATGGACACCGGAACCTTCTGCATCGAAGCTCAGAAACGCCTGACTATGCAGCAGGCTCTCGAGGTCCAGGTCGGGCCGTTCACTGACCAGTTCCAGGTCGAAACGAAAGGGTTGGCTGATGGCTTCCTTGCCCGTGAACTCAAGGACTTTGAGATCAAATTGGGCGCCTTCAAGGGTCAACGTGAAACGCGGTTGATTGGCAGGCGCGAACATCCGATGTGTCTCTGCAGATTGAGGGCGGGCGATTCTGCATGAGGGGCAAGGGGTGTTGGGTGGGTGACGGGAAAATCAGATTTGCCCTACTTTTTCTGGCGAAAAAGCCTTCGGATATTGGCGCAATCGACTACAGACATATCCCCCAGAACCACCACTGGACCTGTGGGAGCTGGCTTGCCAGCGATGAGGCCGGCACATCCAACTTATTCGCTCACTGACACACCGCCAT
>NZ_JABULD010000827.1:0-610 GCF_014060985.1 Pseudomonas sp. MD195_PC81_125 | reverse complement strand
TGGCTTCCTTGGAGGTCGCATCAAAGGCACTCAACCTTAACGTTCCATTGCTAAAAAGGTTGATCGCCGAAGGCGAGCTTCACGGATACAGAGGCATCTCTGCATGCGGCAACAAGACGATTGCCGTCGATCTGATACAAGCTAGGCACCTGGCCGCTACCCTGCCTCCCTTGTTGAATATTGCGCAAGCAGCCCATCAACTAAAGCTGCCAGTCAATACCATCAAAGTGCTATGCAAAAACGGCTGTTTTTCTTTCCGAGGCGGTCGACCCGCAGCGGGACAATCGTGGTGGATCGATACAAAATCGTTCGACATCTCCAACGCATGCATCAAACATCGACGATCAAGTTCGAGCACCCTCTCCTTGAGTGATGCACTCCGTCATCCCTTCATGTCAGGGGAAGGGGTAGCTCACCTTTTCAAAGCAATTCAGGAAGGCACCTTGTCCGTTTCATTCAAAGCTAAATCGGATGCCGGTGTGATTGGGGAGTGGCGACTGGGAAGTGATGAATGGCAGGCCTGGCTCAGCGCGCATATGAGGCATATGACTGCCTCTCAATCGCTAAGCGTTTCACAGGCTGCCGAAACTCTACATATTGCGAACGACGT
>NZ_JABULD010000826.1:0-501 GCF_014060985.1 Pseudomonas sp. MD195_PC81_125 | reverse complement strand
CCTTCATCGGCAAACGATCCAGCAGACTCATCACCAGCCCGGCCAACGTCTGATAATCCTCGGTTGGCTGCGCACCAAATCCGGTACGTTCACGCACACGCGTCAGATTCAGAGCGCCGTTGACCACAAACCCGCCCTGCTCTTCGATCACGTCCGGGCCTTCGATTTCGCTGGCATCGGGCAGTTCGCCGGCAATCGATTCGAGGATGTCGGTCATGGTCAGCACGCCGACGAAGTCGCCGAACTCGTTGACCACAAAAGCAATGTGGGTCGACGCTGCGCGCATCTGCTCCAGCGCATTGAGGATCGAATAGCTGTCGAGCAGGTTGATGGTCTTGCGTGCGAGATGTTCCAGGTTCGGCTCAATGCCGCTCAGGTACTCCTTGAGCAATTCCTTCTTGTGCACGAAGCCCAACGGTTCATCCACGGCACCGTTGCGGATCAGCGGCAGACGCGAATAGGACGAGTGCATCAGTTTTGTCCGGATCGTTTCGGCGTCGT
>NZ_JABULD010000825.1:0-587 GCF_014060985.1 Pseudomonas sp. MD195_PC81_125 | reverse complement strand
GCGCCGCCTGCTCACCGGCTGTTTCGTCACCCTGCTGCTGTTGCTCAACACCCTGATCCTGATCGGGCCTTGATGGTCTTTGCCCTGCTCAAACTGATTGCGCCCGGGCGCTGGCGCGATTACGCCTCGTGGGCGGTGATGTGGATTGCCGAGACCTGGGCGGAAATCGACAAGCTGATCTTTCGTCTGTGCATCCCCACTCAGTGGGACATTCGCGGCGGCGCAGACCTGCGCGGTGACACCTCGTATCTGGTGGTCAGCAACCACCAGTCGTGGGTCGACATTCCGGCGCTGATCCAGACCCTCAACCGGCGTACGCCGTTCTTCAAGTTCTTCCTCAAGAAAGAGCTGATCTGGGTGCCGTTCCTCGGTCTGGCGTGGTGGGCGCTGGATTACCCGTTCATGAAGCGCTACAGCAAGGCGTTTCTGGCGAAGCATCCGGAGCTGGCGGGCAAAGATCTGGAAATCACCAAACAGGCCTGTGAGCTGTTCAAGCGCCAGCCGGTAACGGTCGTGAACTATCTGGAAGGTACTCGCTACACCGCGGCGAAAAGCGCGCAGCAGCAGTCACCGTTCAAGCACCTGCT
>NZ_JABULD010000252.1:0-60710 GCF_014060985.1 Pseudomonas sp. MD195_PC81_125 | reverse complement strand
CACAGGTTTTTTGTTGTACCTGGAATGTGTGGGTGCCGCGAAAACTGTGGGAGCTGGCTTGCCAGCGATAGCGGTGTAACTGTTGGTGCATCACTTCAATCTGATCTCCCCATTCAGGTGCAAAATCGGCCCAAAAAACCGCCTGATTTATATCCTGTGCACCATTTAATTTCATAACTGCGACATTTTGCGCTGTTCCTGTGCGCAATTCGTTTGTTACAGTCCGGCTCAATCGCTTCCAACGACAATAAATTTGCCGAGACTTTTCCCATGATCGAATCCGTCGAATCCTTCCTCGCCCGCCTGAAAAAACGCGACCCGGATCAACCCGAATTCCACCAGGCCGTCGAAGAAGTCCTGCGCAGTCTGTGGCCGTTTCTCGAAGCCAATCCGCATTACCTGACCTCGGGGATTCTGGAGCGTATCTGCGAGCCGGAGCGGGCGATTGTGTTCCGCGTGTCGTGGGTCGACGATCAGGGCAAGGTCCAGGTCAATCGCGGTTTCCGCATCCAGATGAACAGCGCCATCGGCCCGTACAAGGGCGGCTTGCGCTTCCATCCTTCGGTGAACCTGGGCGTGCTGAAGTTTCTCGCCTTCGAGCAAACGTTCAAGAACTCTCTGACCTCATTGCCCATGGGCGGCGGCAAGGGCGGTTCGGATTTCGATCCGAAGGGCAAGAGCGACGCTGAAGTGATGCGTTTCTGTCAGGCGTTCATGAGCGAGCTGTACCGCCACATCGGCGCGGACGTCGATGTGCCGGCTGGGCGACATCGGTGTCGGGGCGCGGGAGATCGGCTTCCTGTTCGGCCAGTACAAACGCCTGAGCAACCAGTTCACCAGCGTGTTGACCGGCAAAGGCATGACCTACGGCGGCAGCCTGATTCGCCCGGAAGCCACCGGTTTCGGTTGCGTGTACTTCGCCGAAGAGATGCTCAAGCGCCGCGGGCAGACCGTCGAAGGCAAACGCGTGGCGATCTCCGGTTCCGGCAATGTCGCGCAGTACGCGGCGCGCAAAGTCATGGACCTGGGCGGCAAGGTGATTTCCCTGTCCGATTCCGAAGGCACGCTGTACTGCGAATCGGGCCTGAGCGAAGAACAGTGGCAGGCGCTGCTGGAACTGAAAAACGTCAAACGCGGACGCATCAGCGAACTGGCCACGGCGTTCGGTCTGGAATTCCGTGCCGGGCAGTTGCCGTGGTCGCTGCCGTGCGACATCGCGTTGCCGTGCGCCACGCAGAACGAACTCGACGTCAACGCCGCGCGCACACTGCTGCGCAACGGCTGCGTGTGCGTCGCCGAGGGCGCAAACATGCCGACCACGCTGGAGGCTGTGGATATCTTTATCGAGGCCGGCATTCTGTTCGCCCCGGGCAAGGCGTCGAACGCCGGTGGGGTCGCGGTCAGCGGGCTGGAGATGTCGCAAAACGCCATGCGTCTGCTGTGGACCGCAGGCGAGGTGGACAGCAAGTTGCACGCGATCATGCAGTCGATCCACCACGCTTGCGTGCATTACGGCGAAGAAGACGGGCGGATCAATTACGTCAAAGGCGCGAACATCGCCGGCTTCGTCAAAGTCGCCGATGCGATGTTGGCCCAAGGCGTGGTTTAAGCCGGTTCGATGCGAATCACTTCAATCACCTGATCGCCAGCGGGGCGCTGCCACAACACCTCGTCATTGAGGCGGGCGCCGAGCAGCGCCCGGCCCAGCGGCGAGCCCCAGTTGATCAGGCCCTGACTGGCGTCGGCCTGATCTTCGCCGACCAGTTGCACCCGACTTTCGGTGTCGTGCTCGTCGGCGAAGGTCACCCAACTGCCAATCTGCACTTTTTCGGTAGAGGTCGCGGGGGCAACGACCTGCGCGCTGGTGAGGCGTTGGTTGAAGTAGCGCAAATCTCTTTCGAGATCAGCCTGGCGCTGCTTGTCGGCTTGTTCGCCCTTGGCCGATTGTTCAGCGTGCAGGGCTTGCAGCTCGGTGACTTTGGCCTGCAGCTGCGCCAGCCCCTGCGGTGTGACGTAATTGGGCTGCGCGCTGACCTGCCGTTCGACGGGCTGGTCGGCTTGCGCAGCGGCATTGTCTTCGTTGACGAAAGCGCGGCTCATGGTGTCCTCCTGTGATAGGAATTGGGCCATGGTCGCCGGCATTTGGTTTCACTGGATGTCTGGAAACGACCTATTGCGAGCGATAAGCCCGTCCGGCGTCCTGATCCTTCTGTTGCTGCCAGACGCGCTCGCGCTCGTCCCAGTGTTCATTGCGATACTCTTCGCGATCCTTGTTCTCGAGCATCGCCTGACACTGGCGAAAGCCGTCGGTCCAGCCTTCGGCGTATTGCTTGTCTTTGAGGTAGCGCGGCACGTTCTTGCGAAACTCGCCACTGATCGAGCCGGCGGCTTGCCGGCCGCTGACGCAACCGTCATCGAAACCGTCGGCGAAGGCCGGTGGATAACCTTTGGCGATCAAGTCTTCATGGGTGGTCTGGCAACCCCCGAGCAACAGCAAAACACCCAACAGTCCCGCACACCGCCACATCGCACTCTCCCGCGCCGATTCTCGGCTGATAGGGAAAGTCTAGAAGGTGATTCGTTGATGGGGTGTGAAAGGAAGATCAAAAGATCGCAGCCTGCGGCACGCTCCTACAGGAAAAATGCATTCCCACTGTAGGAGCTGCCGCAGGCTGCGATCTTTTAATAGTGATACCACTTCACTTCGAGCATCACTTCGTTTTCCGGCGTCGCCACATGACTGAACTCACGCTGCGCACTCAGGCGCAAACCGAGGTTGCGCGACAATTCCCACTGCTGGTTCAGACTCAGGCTACGGCGCACTTCACCATTGAAGAAGTAATCGCCCTTGGCTTCCAGGCTGAGATTGCCCAGCGGGTTTTTCCACAACACGCCGGTATTGAAACCGCCGGCCGGGGAGACGAATTCGGCGAAGTCATTGTTGTGTTCAACGCGCACGGTGCCGAGAGCAAAACCCAATACGTCATCACCGAGCGCCCAAGTGCCGCCGCCGCCACCGTTGACGTGGCTGACCAGCGTCTCGTCATCATGCTTGCCCGGTACGCGCTCGAGGCCGCCAGTGACTTGCCACGACAGCGGCTGCAGCAACTCATTGCGCGGGGTCAGCGAGCGAATGGTCGCCAGATCCAGTTGCTGGAATTGCCATTGGTTACCTTCGTACTGGCGCAGCTTCATCTGCAGGATTTCGATCTGTGCGCCGAGGGGGAAGCTTTCGGCGTTGTCGTTGAGGTCGTGATAGGCCATGCGCAAACCGTACTCGCCGAACGCACGGTCGCCCCGGGTGCCGATGCCGGCCTGCCAGGTGCGTGATTCGTGGCCGTCTTCGGGCAGGCCCGGTTGGGGGGATCTGCAGCTCCGGCGCCGGGTTTTTGTTGATCGCCCGCAGCAGTTCGAAGCTGCGCTGTGCGCGTTGCGGATCACGTTCCTGACCGTTGGCGCGGTAGCGTTCCAGACGATACGCAGCATCGATGATCAGCGCCTGCCGATCCCGGGGCAGGGCTTTGAAGGTCGGCTCTTGCAATACCTGTTGATCGGCGCTGACGTTCAGCACCCATTGCTGTTCGTCACTGCTCAACGGCTGGGCACGGCTGAGCAGTTCACGTTCGCGGGACGGGCGGTATTCGATACTTTCCACCAGTCCGGCTTCCTTCACGGCTTTGACCGTGTCGGTAGGGATGGCAGTCAGCGGGAATTGCTCGGTCAGGCGCAGGCTTGGACGCGCCACCTGCAGCAGTTCGAGCAGGCGATAGGAGCAGTTTTCGTCGAAGAAGAAATAGTCGAACTGGATCTGCTTCAGCTCCCACACATGTTCGACCATGCGTGCGGTTTCTGCTTGCGTCAGGTTCAGCCGGTATTCCCACAGGTCGCGGTTTTCCAGGCTGCGGTACTCGGAGAGTTTTTCCTGATACGGCACCAGCGCGAACAGCCCCGGGTAGCCGCCCATCAAGCCTTTCCAGGCGTAGAGGATGCTGTTGTCAGAGCCTTCGATGTAGGCGCCGAAGTTGATGGCGTAGCTGAGCAGCGAAGTCTTGTCGGCCTGCACGTCGGCCTGATCGATGCGCAGCAGGGTGTGGCCGAACATCGACGACGGACTGTTGAGGTACGCCGCAGGAAAGATCATCACCGCGCTGTGCGGCGAGACATCCTTGAACCATTTCTTGAATTCGGCGCAATCGGGGGCGGGCAGATCGCTGAGATTGAGCTGGGCTTTCAGCCAGCGGGTGCGGGCCGGATAGACGCACTGCGCGTGCTGCTCGCCGAGACTGGCCGGGGCATACAGCGCTTGCACGGTGGCGGCCAACTCATGGTCGGGGTGTTCGTTGCCATCAGGCGCGAGAAAGAATTTCCTGTCGCTGACATAGCTGCGCCAGCCGCCGAGCTTGGCGGTTTCGTAATGACCGAGGGAAATCCAGAAGCGGTCGTTGGCCAGTTGCTGCAAACGTTGAGGGTCGATGTGAGGCGCGGCGGACAGCGGGGCGCAGACACAGAGCGCCAGCCAGGCAAGGCGTTTGAGCATAAGTGGCAACTTAAGTCGAAAAGAAAAAAACCGGATCGGGCTGCGATCACTCCCTGTGGCGAGGGGATTTATCCCCGATGGGCTGCGAAGCGGCCCTCATACCTGCAAAACTCGGTGTATCAGATACACCCAATTGAATGGTTTCACGACTGCTACGCAGCCGATCGGGGATAAATCCCCTCACCACAGGTTCAGCGTCACATTCGAGTGATTGCACTCAAAACAAAACCCGCTTCCCGAAAGAAGCGGGTGGGGTCGAGCTTAAGCCTGAGTGGCGTACTTGGCCAGACGTGGGTCTGATTTCAGTACAGCCAGGGTGTTGGTATGCACGTCTTCGGCGGTCACGTCAGCCTTGCTGAAGATCTGCTGGAAGTGCTCGTGAGTGACAGCGGCGAAATGCGCACGGTCTTCCGGCGCCACGCCCAGTACCACAGCGTAAGTCGTCAGCGCTTCGCCGTTGCCTTTAGCCATGTCTTCGGACAGCTCGTTCATCATGCCATTCATGGCGAACCAGGATTTACCGCCGTAGGTCAGCGACGCGTTGGTCGAGCAACCGTTGGTGCCGGAAGTCATACCGAACGTAGCGTTACCGGAGGTGCCGTTGGTGGTGGATGCCAGGAAGTGGGCCGGGGTGCCACGCTGACCTTCGAACAGCATGTTGCCCCAACCGCAATCCGGACCGCCTGGCGCCTGAGCCATGGCGTTGATGGAAACAGCGGTGAAGAGAGTACCGAGAAGAATCCGTTTCATAGCTTTGTTCTCTTTGTGTGCATACCAATGGACAGGGTTCTGACACCTGACGGTGCCAGTGGGCCAGTATTCGTTCCAGCCGCGCAGTTTGGAGTTTAGGCACGTTCCTGGGGTTCCGTGAGTTTTTACAAAAGATTTGGCGATAACCCCGATTTGCCGGGGGGCGGGGCAGGGTCACCCGGTTGTCTATGCTTTGTCGTGTGGCGCGCCTTGCCAGTGGGGCACGGGCAGCGCCAGAATGCCGCTATCTGCCCCGCCTGATTGTTAAGGAAGCCCGATGCCTGATCCTGTTGCTGCCAGCTTGCGTCTAGCGCCCGAAGCGCTGACCCGTCCGTTTTCCGCTGAACAGTTCAGCTTCACTACCACCAATGATCTGGAGCCCTTTCGCGGTGTGCTTGGCCAGGAACGTGCGGTCGAAGCCTTGCAGTTCGGTGTGGCCATGCCACGCCCCGGTTACAACGTCTTTGTCATGGGCGAACCGGGCACCGGTCGCTTCTCGTTCGTCAAACGCTACCTGAAGGCCGAAGGCAAACGCCTGCAGACCCCGGCGGACTGGGTCTATGTCAACAACTTCGATGAGCCGCGCGAGCCCCGCGCGCTGGAGCTGCCGTCGGGCACGGCGAGCGCGTTCATCGGCGACATCAACGGCTTGATCGACAACCTGCTGGCGACGTTCCCGGCGGTGTTTGAGCACCCGTCCTACCAGCAGAAAAAAAGCGCCATCGACCGCGCCTTCAACCAGCGCTACGACAAGGCGCTGGACGTCATCGAACGTCTGGCCCTGGAAAAAGACGTCGCCCTGTACCGCGACAGCAGCAACATCGCCTTCACCCCGATGCTCGAAGGCAAGGCGCTGGATGAAGCCGAGTTTTCGCAATTGCCGGAAGCCGAGCGCGAGCGTTTCCACGAGGATATTTCCGGTCTCGAAGAACGGCTGAATGAAGAGCTCGCGAGCCTGCCGCAGTGGAAGCGCGAGTCGAACAATCAGCTGCGTCAGCTCAACGAAGAAACCATCACCCTGGCCTTGCAGCCGTTGCTGTCGCCGCTGTCGGAAAAGTACGCGGAGAACGCCGCGGTCTGCGGTTACCTGCAAGCGATGCAGGTGTATCTGCTGAAAACCGTGGTCGAGCAACTGGTCGACGACAGCAAGACCGACGCCGTGGCGCGCAAGCTGCTGGAAGAGCAATACGCGCCGAGCCTGGTGGTCGGTCATCCGCACAGTGGTGGTGCGCCGGTGGTGTTCGAGCCGCATCCGACCTACGAAAACCTGTTCGGCCGCATTGAATACACCACCGATCAAGGGGCGCTTTACACCACTTATCGCCAGTTGCGCCCGGGCGCATTGCATCGCGCCAATGGCGGCTTCCTGATTCTTGAAGCGGAAAAAATGCTCAGTGAGCCGTTCGTGTGGGACGCACTCAAGCGCGCCCTGCAATCGCGCAAACTGAAGATGGAATCGCCGCTGGGGGAGATGGGCCGTTTCGCCACCGTAACCCTGAATCCGCAGCACATTCCGTTGCAGGTCAAAGTGGTGATCATCGGTGCGCGGCAGTTGTATTACACGCTGCAGGACCTGGATCCGGACTTCCAGGAGATGTTCCGCGTGCTGGTCGACTTCGACGAAGACATCCCGATGGTCGACGAAAGCCTGGAGCAGTTCGCCCAGTTGCTGAAAACCCGCACTTCGGAAGAAGGCATGGCGCCGCTGACCGCCGATGCGGTGGCGCGTCTGGCGACCTACAGCGCACGCCTGGCAGAGCATCAGGGGCGTTTGTCGGCGCGTATCGGCGACCTGTTCCAACTGGTCAGCGAGGCGGATTTCATTCGCCATCTGGCCGGTGATGAAATGACCGACGCCGGGCACATCGAGCGTGCGCTGAAAGCCAAAGCCACTCGCACTGGCCGCGTATCGGCGCGGATTCTCGACGACATGCTCGCCGGGATCATCCTGATCGACACCGACGGCGCCGCGGTCGGCAAGTGCAACGGGCTGACCGTGCTGGAAGTCGGCGATTCGGCGTTCGGTGTACCGGCGCGGATTTCCGCCACGGTGTACCCGGGCGGCAGCGGCATCGTCGACATCGAACGCGAGGTTAATCTCGGTCAGCCGATCCACTCCAAGGGCGTGATGATCCTCACCGGGTATCTGGGCAGCCGTTACGCCCAGGAATTCCCGCTGGCGATTTCCGCGAGCATTGCGCTCGAGCAATCCTACGGTTACGTCGATGGCGACAGTGCGTCGCTGGGCGAGGCTTGCACGTTGATTTCGGCGTTGTCGAAAACCCCGCTCAAGCAGTGCTTCGCGATCACCGGCTCGATCAACCAGTTCGGCGAAGTGCAGGCGGTCGGTGGCGTCAACGAGAAGATCGAAGGCTTCTTCCGTCTCTGCGAAGCGCGTGGGCTGACCGGCGAGCAGGGCGCGATCATTCCGCAGGCCAACGTCGCCACGCTGATGCTCGACGAGAAGGTGCTGGCGGCCGTGCGCGCCGGGCAGTTCCACGTGTACGCGGTGCGTCAGGCTGACGAGGCTTTGAGCCTGTTGGTCGGCGAGCCGGCCGGTGAGCCGGATGCTGACGGTCAGTTCCCTGAAGGCAGCGTCAATGCGCGCGTGGTCGAGCGTCTGCGGGTGATTGCCGAGATGATCAGTGAAGAGGATCTGAAAGAGGCCGAGAAGGAGTTGGCGCAGGAGGCGTTGGCCGAAGCCAAACCAGCTTAAAAAGTCTAGAGCAAATCCTGTGGGAGCGAGCTTGCTCGCGAAGGCGGCATACCAGTCGACATTTAGTTGCCTGAACATCCGCATTCGCGAGCAAGCTCGCTCCCACTGTGTTTTTCCAGATTGATTTTTGCGCTGATCTTCGGGAAAAGTGCCACTACTCTGGCGTCAGAATTCACACAATGACCATTCGGCGCCTTCTGGTTCTATCCGGCTTGCGCGGCGGACTTTTCTTCTATTCTCAGCTCAAGGACATCGACAGTATCACTGGATCGAAACAGCCTTCGCGTGAAGGCTGAATACAGGTTTTACCGAGGGTCGCCGCCATGTCGCGCAACCTCTGCCTCACCCGTCAATGCCTGGGTCTTGTGACCCGTATCGAATGCGCCATCAAACCCCTGGCCGGCGATAACGGCATGTGGACCTTGCTCTTCGCTGCCGGCATGGCCGGCGAACAACCCTCCGCCATCAAGGCCCAGGGCCCGTTTCACGGGCCGGTCGCCGCCGAGTCGATTCTCGACACCATTGTGGAAAGCCTGACGATGCACGGCTACGAACTGGCCAACGATCCGCAGATCTGGAGCCTGCACCTGCAGGCACAGCTGCGCCAGATCAACGGTGGCCGTGGACGTCCGGTCGGCGTGTTCGACCATTAGGCGCAATCACCGCGCCGTGTCGGGCAACGGCGCCTTGTCGAGCTTGACCTCAAAGCCGTATTGCACGGTATTGAGTTCAGTTCGTTGATAGGTCTCCACCTGCGTTGGACGGCCATAGAAGTAATGCACGCCGAACAGCGCCGGGCCTTGCGCACTTGCGTCGTGGCTGACCGAGAGAATCTGTTTCAGGTAGTTGCCGCTGTCGTCCTTGACGAAGAAACGCCAGGCGTTGGCCGGGAACCGTTTCAGGTCCACCACCAGTGTATTGTTCTTGATCTCCAGGCCTTTGGGCAGGGCCTTGGCGTCGTAGGTTTTCTTGTCGACGCTCGCCAGAAACAGCGGCATCGAACCCACAGCAATTGCCGGGGTTTCCGGGAACAGGTTCAAATCGTAAGTGATCGTCGCTTGCAGCGGATCGACCTGATAGGCCTCGGCTGGCAGTTCGATCGGCTCGTCGAGTTTGCCGCTGCGTTTCTCGGTGAAGAACGTCACCGGGCTTTCTCCCGGGCTGAAATCATCGCCGAGCAATTCATCGTTGAAGGTACGCCGGTGGGAGAACTCGATGCGCGCGGCGCTCGGATCCTCCACGGACTGATGGATGCGGATGCCGGCCTTCAACGCTTCCTCGGTCAGGCTCGCGCCCTTGAGCCAGTTCGGTGCCAGATCGTCATAGACCACTACGTCCGGGTCCAGCGGCTGGATGGTTTTGTCCGTGGTGTGCTGATTGAAGGTGCGCACCGGCAGATCCAGCGCCTTGCGGGTCACGGTCGCCGATGAAAAATCGAGCACGCTGACCTCAAGGGTGTCGACGGGGCCGTTGAAGTAAACCTTGTTATAGCGGTGCGGATGTTGCTGTGCGAAGGCGCGCTGTTCGTCCTCCAGCTGTTTTTCCAGTGCCTCGCTCCAGGTTTTCTGCTGTTGCAGTTGCGCCAGTTGTTTCTCGTAGAAAGCCACCTGTGCCGGGCTCTCATTGATTGAGCCGGCGCGCACCAGGTATTGCCCGGTGGTGTCGCGGGCCTGAACGATCAACGGATTGAGCTGCGCACCCTCGACCTCTGGGGCCAATGGCAGGCTGTTGCTGAATTCGATTTCGGCGTAGTTTTTTGCAAGCTTCAGCAGGGTGACGCTGAGGTTGTCGTCGGTACGGGTCTGGCCGACATCCTTCTGGCTCAGTTTGAAGGTGAACAGGCGGCGCGGCGTGATGACTTCGACGTTACCCTGCAGGCTCACTGGCTGCGGTTGTGTCTTCTTGTCGACATCCAGCCCCTCGATGAACGGGTAGGTCACCGTCAGGTCATCGGGGTTGTTGACATTGGAACTGGACGGGCTCAACTGAATGCCGGGATCGGTTTCCGACCATTCCGGCTGATAGGTGATCACGCGCTTGTTGCTCAGGGTCACCGACTGCCATTCCACGCCATGCGGAAACAGAAAACCACCGGGAATGTTCAGGTTGAACGGGAACACTGGTTGCAGGTCGGTGAGGTAGTCGGAGCTGGCGTCCTTGTGCAGCACGAACAGTCCGTTGATGAATGTATCGACCAGCGCCTGCGGCGAAGGGTAGTGCTTGAGGATGCCGAGGGTGTCTTCGCCGTAGACGGTTTTCAGGGGAGGGCTATCGAGCTTGAGTTGCGCGCGTTCGAGCAACAGCAGCGAACCGCCGAGTTCGGTCACGGCATCCTTGAGCTTCGGATCGGTGATGGCGTCCAGTGAATGTTCGAAGGTTGCCGTCTTCGCGTCGAGGCTGACCGAGGTTTTTTTTCTCTTCGCCGGGAGAGCAGCCGCCCAGCAGCAGAGCGAGGCAAATCCCGGCAGTTTTCAACGGCAATCGCACATGCATTTCCAGTCGTCCTGTCCACTTTCGCTAGGCGGTCAATGGTTTGGACAGTAGCAGAAAAAAAATCATACACACACGCAGGTTGCGCTGATTGGAGGGGCGGGCCGGGCCGTTTCTGGCTGTCACGGTCGGCTGGTATACTCGCCGCCGATTTCAATCCTTATTGTGTGAGAGTCAATGGAACGCTTTATCGAAAATGCAATGTACGCCACGCGCTGGCTGCTGGCGCCGATCTATATCGGGCTGTCCCTCGGACTGCTGGCGCTGGCATTGAAATTCTTCCAGGAAGTGTTTCATGTCATTCCCAACGTGTTCTCCATGGCCGAATCGGATCTGATCCTGGTGCTGCTGTCGCTGATCGACATGGCGCTGGTGGGCGGCTTGCTGGTGATGGTGATGATTTCCGGCTACGAGAACTTCGTGTCCGAGCTGAACATCGATGAAGGCAAAGAGAAGCTCAGCTGGCTGGGCACCATGGACTCCTCGTCGCTGAAGATGAAAGTGGCGGCGTCGATCGTGGCGATTTCCTCGATCCACCTGCTGCGGATCTTCATGGACGCCAAGAACGTCGATCCCGAGCACCTGATGTGGTACGTGATCATCCACATGACCTTCGTGATCTCGGCGTTTGCGATGGGCTATCTGGACAAGCTCACCAAGCACTGATCATTAATTGCTCGCTGCAAACGACACCGCCCGCCTGTTGCGAAACAGACGGGCGGTGTCGTTTGTGGCTTGTGCTTTGGTGCGCGCGGGCATATCCCTGTAAAGGTCCTGGCTCGCCATCGCACGAGGTGCCTTCATGAACCTGCAAGAGTTGAATGCGTTTGCCATCGCCAGAAAGGTCGATGAGCTGAACCTGATCTCCATGGAGGGCGGGATTTATCTGCTCGAAGCGCGGATGCATGGCGCCGCGTATCCGTTGAGTGATCTCAAGGGCGAGATGCTGCAGCTGCGTTCGGTTGAGCACGCGCGGGATTTGCTGCATAACTTCCCGGTGCTGCCGTTCAACCTCGTACATACCTCGGTGCACGATGAAATGTGCGGCCTGGGCGGCAGCGTCGATGAAAGCCTGAAAGTGCCGCTGGCGTGGCGCTCGGCCCTGTAGGCGTTGCGCGCCATCGCTGGGCATCTGTGCTAGTCTGCTCGCCCTTTTAGGTTCCGGGCGCGCCGGGACGCGCTGTGCACGCACGGCAAGTCTTGCGGCCGTCCGCACAGCGGAGC
The DNA here is from genome assembly GCF_014060985.1 of Pseudomonas sp. MD195_PC81_125. NCBI lineage: Bacteria > Pseudomonadati > Pseudomonadota > Gammaproteobacteria > Pseudomonadales > Pseudomonadaceae > Pseudomonas > Pseudomonas sp. MD195_PC81_125. Next base: position 48,993 of record NZ_JABULD010000252.1, on the reverse strand, counting down.
AGTGTCATGTCCGAAGTAAATCTGTCCACCGACGAAACCCGCGTCAGCTACGGCATTGGCCGTCAGCTGGGCGACCAGCTGCGCGACAACCCGCCACCGGGTGTCAGCCTGGACGCCATCCTGGCCGGTCTGACCGACGCATTCGCCGGCAAGCCAAGCCGTGTCGATCAGGAAGCCATGTCCGCCAGCTTCAAGGTGATCCGCGAGATCATGCAAGCCGAAGCCGCCGCCAAAGCTGAAGCGGCTGCTGGCGAAGGTCGTGCGTTCCTGGCTGAAAACGCCAAGAAAGACGGCATCACCACCCTGGCTTCCGGTCTGCAATTCGAAGTGCTGACCCAGGGCGAAGGCGCCAAGCCATCCCGTGAAGACACCGTGCGTACTCACTACCACGGCATGCTGATCGACGGCACCGTGTTCGACAGCTCCTACGATCGTGGCCAGCCAGCAGAATTTCCGGTGGGCGGCGTGATTGCCGGCTGGACCGAAGCCCTGCAACTGATGAACGCCGGCAGCAAATGGCGCCTGTACGTGCCGAGCGAACTGGCTTACGGCGCTCAAGGCGTTGGCAGCATCCCGCCGCACAGCGTTCTGGTATTCGACGTCGAGCTGCTGGACGTTCTGTAATGCCTGGCCTGTCCCGGTGACAGGTCAATAATGTGGGAGCGGGCTTGCTCGCGAAGGCGTCATTTCAGGCAATCATCCGTTGCCTGACACACCGCTTTCGCCAGCAGGCTGGCTCCCACAGTTTTTCCGCGCTACTCATATTTCGATCTTGTGATGCAGCTCATGGGTCGGGCGCAACGCCCGGGCATAGCAGAACAGGAACAGATTGCGCACCAGCTCCTTGAGCACCAGCGGCTCGCTGGAATTCAGGCTGCTGACGTCCAGGTCGCCCTGATCCTGCAGCTCATGCAGGGCTTCTTCTTCCAGAACCGCACAGACTTCGCCGGTTTCCCGATGCAGGATCCTGAGGTACGGGTGTGGGCGATCCAGCCAGGCATCGATCAAATAAGTCATGGGTCTCATCTCCTTGAAAGGTTTCAATGAGAATAATTCTTATTCGTCAAATAGCAAGTGCCTATTGGCGCAATGCGATTTTTTCCGGGTAAAGATTGCGTAAGGTCAAACCGGCTGGCGTCTGGCTATTACGCGAGTATGCGGGAGCAAAGCGGGAGAGGGCGGAGCTCCATCCCGCGGCGGGCGCGGGATGGATGACAAGCGGATCAGACCTTTCTGACGAACTCGGACTTGAGTTTCATCGGGCCAATGCCGTCGATCTTGCAGTCGATGTCGTGGTCGCCATCGCACAGGCGGATGTTCTTGACCTTGGTGCCGACCTTGACCACCAGCGAGGTGCCCTTGACCTTCAGGTCCTTGATCACGGTGATGGTGTCGCCGTCCTGCAGGACGTTGCCGACCGAATCTTTCTTCACGGCATCATCGGACGCCACTTCGGTTTCGCCGTTGGCCGACCACTCGTGGGCGCACTCAGGGCAGATCAGCTGGGCACCGTCTTCGTAGGTGTATTCGGAATTGCATTTCGGGCAGGGTGGCAACGTGCTCACTAAGGCTCCTTGGGATGTGGATCGCTAAAAGTCGCACATTGTATAAGGTTTTAGCCTTTGATGGAGCCAAAAGCAGAAGATCGCAGCCTTCGGCAGCGCCTACAGGTGATTGATGTAGGAGCTGCCGAAGGCTGCGATCTTTTGATCTGCCTGGCGAATTCAGTGCGTGCGGGCGACCGCAAACTCGCTCAGTTCTACCAGTGCATCGCGGTATTCGCTGGCCGGCAGCGCGTCGAGGCACTTGATCGCACGGGCCACGTAGTCACGGGCCAGTTGCGCGGTGTACTCCAGCGAACCCGAGGCCTCCACGGCGATGCGGATGCTTTCGAGGTCTTCGATTCCGCCTTTCTGGATCGCCTGGCGTACCAGGGCAGCCTGTTCCGGCGTGCCTTCGCGCATGGTAAAGATCAGCGGCAGGGTTGGTTTGCCCTCGGCCAGATCGTCACCGACGTTCTTGCCCAGGGTCTCGGCGTCGCCCTTGTAGTCCAGCAAGTCGTCGACCAGTTGGAACGCCACGCCGAGGTGATCGCCGAAGGTGCGCAGGGCTTCGCTCTGCTCGGCGGTGGCGCCGGCCAGTGCGGCAGCGCTGTGGGTCGAGGCTTCGAAGAGCATCGCGGTCTTGCCGCGGATGACTTCCATGTAGGTTTCTTCGGTGGTGCTGGCGTCGCGCACCTTGGACAGTTGCAGCACTTCGCCTTCGGCGATGATGCGCGTGGCCTGGGACAGGATCTTCATCACCGGCATCGAGCCCAGTTCGACCATCATTTCGAACGAGCGCGAGTACAGGAAATCGCCGACCAGCACGCTTGGCGCGTTGCCCCACATGGCGTTGGCGGTCGAACGACCACGGCGCATGCCGGACATGTCGACCACGTCGTCATGCAACAGGGTCGCGGTGTGCAGGAATTCGATGGTGGCGGCCAGCAGACGCAGGTCGTCGCCTTCGCGACCGAGGGCCTTGCCGCACAGCAGCACCAATAAAGGACGCAGGCGTTTGCCGCCGGCCGAGGTGATGTAATCGCCGATTTTCGATACCAGCGGCACTCGGGAAGTCAGCTGCTTCTTGATGATGCCGTCGACGGCGCTAAAATCGTCCGCCACCGCGCGGTAGAAAGCTTGGGGTTGCATCAGCGACAGTTGCTCCAGAAGGGTTGCGCGGCATGCTAGGACCCCCACCGGGGCCTGTCAAGGCGCGATGGACGGCCTCTTGCGTGACTCTCGATGCTTGCGTACAATCGCGCACCCTGAACTTCCTGGGCAGCACCTGCCTTACGCAATTGCACTTGGGCCGTTCCAGCCCCATGCAGCCATGCCAGCCAATACCTCTTCTTATAAAGAGCTGGGTGAGCAGGATTATCGGAGAAATACCATGTACGCAGTAATCGTTACCGGCGGTAAGCAATACAAGGTCGCTGAAGGTGAATACCTGAAGATCGAAAAACTGGAAGTCGCTACTGGCGAATCCGTGACTTTTGACCGCGTTCTGCTGGTCGCCAATGGCGACGACGTGAACATCGGCGCACCTGTTGTTGCTGGCGCAACCGTCAAGGCTGAAGTGATCTCCCAAGGTCGTCACGATAAAGTCCGCATCATCAAGTTCCGTCGCCGTAAGCACCACATGAAGCGTATGGGCCACCGCCAGTGGTTCACCGAGATCAAAATCACCGGTATTCAGGCTTAATTACAGCCTAATTCCTCACTAGGAGAATTGAACTCATGGCACACAAAAAAGCTGGTGGTAGTACCCGTAACGGTCGCGACTCAGAAGCCAAACGCCTTGGCGTGAAGATGTATGGCGGCCAGGTCATCAAGGCCGGCAACATCATCGTACGTCAGCGCGGCACCCAATTCCACGCTGGCTACGGCGTTGGCATGGGTAAAGATCACACCCTGTTCGCGAAAATCGAAGGCGTGATCAAGTTTGAAGTAAAAGGCGCCTTCGGTCGTCGTTACGTGAGCGTTGTCGCGGCTTAATCGCGAGATCGCTGGAAGAGCCCTGTCTTGCGACGGGGCTTTTTCGTTTGTGGGGTGAGTCTCTTGCAAAACTGTTTGTATGGGCTGTCGGCGTGCGATGCAGGTCGTGTTTTGGGGTCGCTGCGCTCATTTTTGCAAGAGTCTTATGTCTTGATTGTTTTTCGGCTCGTCCGTATGGCGAGAGGCGTTGAGTTATGAAGTTTGTAGACGAAGTATCGATCCGCGTAAAAGCTGGCGACGGCGGCAATGGCTGCATGAGTTTCCGTCGGGAAAAATTCATTGAAAACGGCGGCCCGAACGGCGGTGATGGCGGTGACGGCGGTTCCATCTACATGATGGCCGACGAAAACCTCAACACCCTGGTCGACTACCGTTACACCCGGCACTTCGATGCCGAGCGTGGCTCCAACGGCGGCAGCACCGATTGCACCGGCAAGAAGGGTGAAGACCTGATCCTGCGCGTGCCGGTCGGTACCACCGTGATCGACTCGGCCACCCAGGAAGTGATTGGCGACCTGACCAAGGCCGGCCAGAAACTGATGGTGGTGCAGGGCGGTTGGCACGGTCTGGGTAACACCCGTTTCAAATCCAGTACCAACCGTGCGCCGCGCCAGACCACGCCGGGCAAGCCGGGTGAGCAGCGCGACCTGAAACTGGAAATGAAAGTGCTGGCCGACGTGGGTCTGCTGGGCTTGCCGAACGCCGGTAAAAGTACCTTTATCCGTTCGGTGTCGGCCGCCAAGCCGAAAGTCGCCGACTACCCGTTCACCACGCTGGTGCCGAACCTGGGTGTGGTCAGCGTCGACCGCTGGAAAAGTTTCGTCATCGCCGACATTCCGGGGCTGATCGAAGGTGCTTCCGACGGTGCCGGTCTGGGCATTCGCTTCCTCAAGCACCTGGCGCGTACGCGTCTGTTGCTGCACCTTGTCGACATGGCGCCGCTGGATGACAGCAGCGCACCGGACGCGGCTGAAGTGATCGTCAATGAGCTGGTCAAATTCAGTCCTTCGCTGGCTGAGCGTGATCGCTGGCTGGTGCTGAACAAATGCGACCAGATCCTTGAGGAAGAGCACGAAGAGCGCGTCAAGGAAATCGTTGATCGCCTGCAGTGGGAAGGTCCGGTCTACGTGATCTCGGCCATCGCCAAAGAAGGCACTGAGCGTCTGACGCGCGACATCATGCGTTACCTGGAAGACCGTGCCGATCGTCTGGCTAACGACCCGGCGTACAAGGAAGAGCTGGCCGATCTCGATCAGCGCATCGAAGACGAAGCCCGTGCACAGTTGCAGGCACTGGACGACAAGCGTGCCCTGCGTCGCAGTGGCGTGAAGTCGGTCCACGACATCGGCGACGATGACTGGGACGAAGAAGATGTGGATGATGAAGACGGTCCGGAAATCATTTACGTGCGCGACTGATTCGTTGCAGTAAACTTAAGCGCCGCTCAATCGAGCGGCGTTTTAGTATCTGGAAATCGCAAGTCACAAATAACGACATGGGCGGCGCTGGGTCGCGCTGCCCTCAAGCTAAGGTTGAAGATGATGCGGAGCAAGGTGACAGGTGCGCAGCGTTGGGTCGTGAAGATCGGCAGCGCTTTGCTGACAGCTGATGGCAAAGGGCTGGATCGCGCGGCAATGAGTGTCTGGGTCGAGCAGATGGTGGCCTTGCATGAGGCGGGTGTCGAGCTGGTGCTGGTGTCTTCCGGTGCTGTGGCTGCCGGCATGAGCCGTCTCGGATGGACCGCGCGACCCAGTGCGATGCACGAGCTCCAGGCTGCCGCGGCAATCGGTCAGATGGGTCTGGTGCAGGCCTGGGAATCGAGCTTTGCCGAGCATGGTCGGCACACGGCGCAGATTCTCTTGACCCATGACGACCTGTCCGACCGCAAGCGTTATCTGAATGCCCGCAGCACCCTGCGTGCGCTGGTCGAGCTGAAGGTCATTCCGGTGATCAACGAAAACGACACCGTGGTCACCGACGAAATCCGTTTCGGCGACAACGACACGCTGGCGGCGCTGGTGGCCAATCTGGTGGAGGCGGATCTGCTGGTAATCCTCACTGATCGCGACGGCATGTTCGATGCTGATCCGCGCAATAACCCCGATGCGCAACTGATTTACGAGGCGCGTGCCGATGATCCGACCCTGGATGCGGTGGCGGGTGGCACCGGCGGTGCGCTGGGGCGTGGCGGCATGCAGACCAAGCTGCGTGCGGCGCGTCTGGCAGCGCGTTCCGGGGCGCATACCATCATCGTCGGTGGGCGTCTGGAGCGAGTGCTCGATCGCCTGAAGGCTGGCGAGCGCATCGGCACGCTGCTGTCGCCTGAGCGCGGCATGCTGGCGGCGCGCAAGCAGTGGCTGGCCGGGCATCTGCAGACTCGCGGCACGCTGGTGCTGGACGAAGGTGCGGTGTCGGCATTGTCGCAGGGCCACAAGAGCCTGTTGCCGGTCGGGGTGAAGCTGGTCCAGGGCAGTTTTCGCCGGGGCGAAATGGTGGTCTGCGTGGCGCCTGATGGTCGCGAGATTGCCCGTGGCCTGGCCAACTACAGTGCGCTTGAGGCGCAAAAAATCATCGGTCAGTCGTCGGATGCGATTGTCGGCGTGCTGGGCTACATGGCTGAGCCGGAACTGGTTCACCGTGACAACCTGATTCTGGTCTAAGGGAAATTACGCATGCGCATGGCAAAAGGATTGTTAGGGCTGTTGATGGCGTTGCCATTGCTGGCCTCGGCCGAGGAAATCGGTCAGGTGTCGACGGTATTCAAGTTCGTCGGCCCGAATGACCGAATCGTAGTCGAGGCTTTCGATGATCCGAAAGTCGACGGCGTGACCTGCTACCTGTCTCGCGCCAAGACGGGTGGGGTGAAGGGTGGTCTGGGTCTGGCCGAGGACCGCGCCGAGGCGTCAATTGCCTGCCGCCAGGTTGGCCCGATCAAGTTCAAGGGTGAGTTGAAAGATGGCGACGAGGTGTTCAAGGAGCGCACGTCGCTGGTGTTCAAGACCATGCAGGTGGTGCGTTTCCTCGACAAGAAGCGCAATACGCTGGTGTACCTGGTTTACAGCGATCGCGTGATCGAAGGGAGTCCGCAGAATGCGGTAACCGCAATTCCGATCGTGCCGTGGGTGCCGGTCCAGCAGTAACAGCGCAAAACCAATTGCAGGGGTGAGCTTGCTCGCTCCTGCATTTTTTTTGCTCTGCGTTTATCAAATTGCAGGCAATAAAAAACCGACCCTAAGGTCGGTTTTTTAATGACTACGTCGATTAAGCAGCTTCTTTCAGTGCCTTGACGTGGCCATTCAGACGGCTCTTATGACGAGCAGCCTTGTTCTTGTGGATGATGCCTTTATCGGCCATACGGTCGATAACTGGCACAGCCAGAACGTATGCAGCTTGAGCTTTTTCAGCGTCTTTTGCGTCGATGGCTTTAACTACATTCTTGATGTAGGTACGAACCATGGAACGCAGGCTGGCGTTGTGGCTGCGACGCTTCTCAGCCTGTTTTGCACGTTTTTTGGCGGAAGGTGAGTTGGCCACCGTCGAGCTCCTCGAAAGACTTTTTAGGAAATAGCAAACAAAATAGGCCGCGAATCATGCCGATGAAGAGAAGTCTTGTCAAGGGCGCTTGAAACGTTCCGCTAAGTGGTAGGTATAAAGAGGCGGGATATTTATTTCCGGCGCTTGACCTGTAAACTCGCGAGCTTTGGCTCTGTGCTGTTGCGGCGCGGAGTATCGCACAAGTGGGCGCATTGTTCGCCTGCTGTTTATCGACAGGCACTAATTTCCTCAATGAATCTGCTCAAATCGTTGGCCGCTGTCAGCTCTATCACGATGCTTTCCCGGATTCTGGGGTTCGTCCGTGACACGCTCATCGCTCGCACCTTCGGCGCCGGAATGGCGACGGACGCCTTTTTCATTGCCTTCAAATTGCCCAACCTGTTGCGACGAATCTTTGCCGAGGGGGCGTTCTCGCAGGCTTTCGTACCGATTCTGGCCGAATACAAAAGCCAAAAGGGCGAAGAGGCGACTCGCACCTTTATCGCTTACGTTTCCGGCCTGCTGACCCTGGTGCTGGCGCTGGTTACCGCGCTGGGGATGATCGCTGCACCGTGGGTAATCTGGGCCACGGCTCCGGGTTTTACCGACACGCCGGAAAAATTCCAGCTCACCTCTGATCTGTTGCGGGTGACGTTCCCTTATATATTGCTGATCTCCCTGTCATCGCTGGCCGGGGCGATTCTCAATACCTGGAACCGTTTTTCGGTGCCGGCCTTCGTGCCGACCCTGCTTAACGTCAGCATGATCGTGTTTTCGCTGTTCCTGACGCCCTATTTCGATCCGCCGGTGATGGCCCTCGGCTGGGCGGTGCTGGTCGGTGGTCTGGCGCAGTTGCTCTATCAACTGCCGCACCTGAAAAAGATCGGCATGCTGGTGCTGCCACGCCTGAACCTGCGTGATACCGGTGTCTGGCGAGTGATGAAACAGATGTTGCCGGCGATTATTGGCGTCTCGGTGAGTCAGATTTCGCTGATCATCAACACCATTTTCGCTTCGTTCCTGGTGGCCGGGTCGGTGTCGTGGATGTATTACGCTGACCGTTTGATGGAGCTGCCGTCCGGCGTGCTCGGTGTGGCGCTGGGCACGATTCTGCTGCCGACATTGGCCAAGACCTACGCGAGCAAGGATCGCCACGAGTATTCGCGGATCCTCGACTGGGGCCTGCGCCTGTGCTTTGTGCTGGTGCTGCCGTGTGCATTGGCGCTGGGGATTCTCGCCGAACCTCTGACCGTTTCCCTGTTCCAGTACGGGCAATTCAGCGCGTTCGATGCGTCCATGACCCAGCGTGCGCTGATTGCCTATTCTGTCGGTCTGCTGGGGATTATCGTGATCAAGGTGCTGGCGCCGGGCTTTTATGCGCAACAGAACATCCGCACCCCGGTGAAAATCGCAATCTTCACGCTGGTGTGCACGCAGTTGTTCAATCTGGTGTTGATCGGCCCGCTGGCTCACGCCGGTCTGGCGCTGGCGATCAGTGCCGGAGCCTGCCTCAATGCCGGGTTGCTGTTCTATCAACTGCGCAAGCAAAAGATGTATCAGCCGCAACCGGGCTGGTACATGTTCGGTTTCAAGCTGGTGGTAGCGGTAGCGGTGATGTCGGCAGTGCTGCTGCTGGGCATGCATTTCATGCCGGCCTGGGATCAGGGGCACATGCTGGAGCGCTTCCTGCGTCTGGGGGCGCTGGTGGTTGCTGGTGTGGTGGCGTATTTCGGTATGTTGCTGCTGCTCGGTTTCCGCCTGCGTGACTTCAATCGCAAGGCTTTGAGCTGAGGTTTCAGCCTTTAAATACGGGCGCGGGCCGGCAGTTTTGTCGGCTCGAGCACTTTGCGTTACGGTGTTGCCTGTCGTCGACCGTCGGGTGTGGTTATAATCGACCACTTTATGAGCAAGAAGCGCGTTATGCAGCTGGTTCGAGGCCTCCACAACTTGCGCCCCCAGCATCGGGGCTGCGTCGCCACTATTGGCAACTTTGACGGTGTTCACCGTGGTCACCAGGCTATCCTGGCCCGGCTGCGTGAGCGTGCGCTTGAGTTGGGCGTACCCAGCTGCGTGGTGATTTTCGAGCCGCAACCCCGGGAGTTCTTTGCCCCGGAGACCGCGCCGGCACGTCTGGCCCGCTTGCGCGACAAATTGCAGCTGCTGGCTGCCGAAGGTGTCGACCGGGTGTTGTGCCTGGCATTCAACCAGCGCCTGAGCAAGCTCAGCGCCAGTGAGTTCGTCGATACCATCCTGGTGGACGGCCTTGGCGTGCAGCATCTGGAAGTCGGCGACGATTTCCGCTTTGGCTGCGATCGCCTTGGCGATTTCGATTTTCTGCTGCAGGCTGGCCAGGTCCACGGTTTTACCGTGGAAGCCGCGCAAACCGTCGAGCTGGATGGCATTCGCGTCAGCAGCACCCAGGTGCGCAATGCGTTGGCCGCCGCCGATTTTGCCTTGGCCGAACGCTTGCTCGGCCGTCCTTACCGGATTGCCGGTCGCGTGCTGCATGGTCAGAAACTGGCCCGGCAACTGGGTACGCCCACTGCCAACATTCAACTCAAGCGTCGTCGCGTGCCGTTCACCGGGGTTTACCTGGTGGATGTGGACATCGACGGCAAGACCTGGCCAGGCGTCGCCAACATCGGCGTGCGGCCCACGGTCCAAGGTGACGGCAAAGCCCACCTTGAAGTTCATCTACTGGATTTTGCCGGCGATCTGTATGACCGGCGTCTGACGGTGGTTTTCCACCAAAAGCTGCGTGAAGAGCAGCGTTTCGCCTCCCTGGAGGCACTGAAAACGGCGATCAACGCGGATGTCGCCGCCGCCCGTGCACTAGCCGCACCTAGCGCCCATCGCTAATGAAGAGCCTTAAATGACCGACTATAAAGCCACGCTAAACCTTCCGGACACCGCCTTCCCAATGAAGGCCGGCCTGCCACAGCGCGAACCGCAGATTCTGCAGCGCTGGGACAGTATTGGCCTGTACGGAAAGTTGCGCGAGATTGGCAAGGATCGTCCGAAGTTCGTCCTGCACGACGGCCCTCCGTACGCCAACGGCACGATCCACATCGGTCACGCACTGAACAAGATTCTCAAGGACATGATCATCCGCTCGAAAACCCTGTCGGGTTTCGACGCGCCGTATGTTCCGGGTTGGGACTGCCATGGCCTGCCGATCGAGCACAAGGTTGAAGTGACCCACGGCAAGAACCTGGGCGCGGACAAGACCCGCGAGCTGTGCCGTGCCTACGCCACCGAGCAGATCGAAGGGCAGAAGACCGAGTTCATCCGTCTCGGCGTCCTCGGCGATTTCGCCAACCCGTACAAGACCATGGACTTCAAGAACGAGGCCGGTGAAATCCGCGCCCTCGCCGAAATCGTCAAGGGCGGTTTCGTGTTCAAGGGCCTCAAGCCGGTGAACTGGTGCTTCGATTGCGGTTCGGCACTGGCCGAAGCCGAAGTCGAGTACGAGAACAAGAAGTCCTCGACCATCGACGTGGCGTTCCCGATTGCCGATGAAGCCAAACTGGCCGCCGCGTTCGGTCTGCCGTCGCTGGGCAAGCCTGCTTCGATCGTGATCTGGACCACCACCCCGTGGACCATCCCGGCCAACCAGGCACTGAACGTTCATCCTGAGTTCAACTACGCGCTGGTGGATATCGGCGACAAGCTGCTGGTCCTGGCTGAAGAGCTGGTTGAATCCTGCCTGACCCGTTACGGCGTTGAAGGCACCGTACTGGCCACCGCGCCGGGTTCGGCGCTGGAACTGATCAACTTCCGCCACCCGTTCTACGACCGCCTGTCGCCGGTGTACCTGGCCGACTACGTCGAACTGGGCGCTGGCACCGGTGTGGTTCACTCCGCTCCGGCCTACGGTGTGGACGACTTCGTGACCTGCAAGAAATACGGCATGGTCAACGATGACATCCTCAACCCGGTGCAAAGCAACGGCGTGTACGTGCCGTCGCTGGAATTCTTCGGCGGCCAGTTCATCTGGAAGGCCAACCCGGCCATCGTCGACAAGCTGACCGAAGTCGGTGCGCTGATGCACACCACCGTCATCGAACACAGCTACATGCACTGCTGGCGCCACAAGACCCCGCTGATCTACCGCGCCACCGCGCAGTGGTTCATCGGCATGGACAAAGAACCTGTGTCCGGTGACACCCTGCGTCAGCGCTCGCTCAAAGCCATTGAAGACACCAAATTCGTGCCGGCCTGGGGCCAGGCGCGCCTGCACTCGATGATCGCCAACCGTCCGGACTGGTGCATCTCCCGCCAGCGCAACTGGGGCGTGCCGATCCCGTTCTTCCTGAACAAGGAAAGCGGCGAATTGCACCCACGCACCGTCGAACTGATGGAAGAAGTCGCCAAGCGCGTTGAAGTCGAAGGCATCGAAGCCTGGTTCAAACTCGACGCTGCCGAACTGCTGGGCGATGAAGCGCCGCTGTACGACAAGATCAGCGACACCCTCGACGTCTGGTTCGACTCGGGCACCACCCACTGGCACGTGCTGCGCGGTTCGCACCCGATGGGTCACGAGAACGGCCCGCGCGCCGACCTGTACCTGGAAGGTTCCGACCAGCACCGCGGCTGGTTCCACTCGTCGCTGCTGACCGGTTGCGCCATCGACAACCACGCGCCGTACCGCGAACTGCTGACCCACGGCTTCACCGTCGATGAGTCCGGCCGCAAGATGTCCAAATCGCTCGGCAACGTGATCGCGCCGCAGAAAAGTCAACGACACCCTGGGCGCCGACATCATGCGTCTGTGGGTCGCGTCGACCGACTACTCCGGCGAAATGGCGGTGTCCGAACAGATCCTGCAGCGCAGCGCGGACGCTTATCGTCGTATCCGTAACACCGCTCGCTTCCTGCTTTCGAACCTGACCGGTTTCAACCCGGCCACCGACCTGCTGCCGGCTGAAGACATGCTGGCGCTGGATCGCTGGGCGGTGGATCGCACGCTGCTGCTGCAACGCGAATTGCAAGAACACTACGGCGAATACCGTTTCTGGAACGTTTACTCGAAGATCCACAACTTCTGCGTGCAGGAACTGGGTGGCTTCTACCTCGACATCATCAAGGACCGCCAGTACACCACCGGCGCCGACAGCAAGGCCCGTCGCTCGTGCCAGACCGCGCTGTTCCACATCTCCGAAGCGCTGGTGCGCTGGATCGCGCCGATCCTCGCGTTCACCGCCGACGAGCTGTGGCAGTACCTGCCGGGCGAGCGCAACGAGTCGGTGATGCTCAACACCTGGTACGAAGGTCTGACCGAACTGCCGGAGGGCTTCGAGCTGGGTCGCGCCTATTGGGATCGCATCATGGAAGTGAAGGTGGCGGTCAACAAAGAAATGGAAATCCAGCGTGCGGCCAAAGCCGTCGGTGGCAACCTGCAAGCCGAAGTGACGCTGTTCGCCGAAGACGCGCTGAGCGCCGACCTGGCCAAGCTGAGCAACGAGCTGCGCTTTGTCCTGATCACCTCGACTGCCAGCGTGGCACCTTTCGTTCAGGCTCCTGCGGACGCGGTAGCCACCGAAGTCAGCGGCCTGAAGCTGAAGATCGTCAAATCGGCCTTCCCGAAATGCGCCCGTTGCTGGCACTGCCGCGAAGACGTTGGCGTGAACCCGGAGCATCCGGAAATCTGCGGCCGTTGCGTCGACAACATCGATGGCGCCGGCGAGGTTCGTCACTATGCCTAACGCCGTTGGCCGTTTCGGACGGCTGAGCTGGCTCTGGTTGAGCTTGCTGGTTCTGGTCATCGACCAGGCCAGCAAGTTCTACTTCGAAGGCAAGCTCGAAATGTTCCAGCAGATCGTGATCATTCCCGATTACTTCAGCTGGACCCTGGCCTACAACACCGGCGCGGCGTTCAGCTTCCTGGCTGACAGCTCCGGCTGGCAGCGCTGGCTGTTCGCCTTGATCGCGATCGTGGTCAGTGCGGTGCTGGTGGTCTGGCTCAAGCGTCTGGGCCGCAACGATACCTGGCTGGCCGTCGCTCTGGCGCTGGTGCTGGGCGGTGCGCTGGGCAATCTGTATGACCGCATTGCCCTGGGCCATGTGATCGACTTCATTCTGGTGCACTGGCAGAACCGCTGGTACTTCCCGGCATTCAACTTCGCCGACAGCGCTATCACCGTGGGTGCGGTGATGCTGGCACTGGACATGTTCAAATCGAAGAAAACCGGAGAAGCCGTTCATGACTGAACAGGTATTGGCTGAGCAACGCATCGGCCAGAACACGGAAGTCACTTTGCACTTTGCATTGCGCCTGGAGAACGGCGACACGGTCGACAGCACATTCGACAAAGCCCCGGCGACCTTCAAGGTCGGCGATGGCAACCTGCTGCCGGGTTTCGAAGCGGCATTGTTCGGCTTCAAGGCCGGCGACAAGCGTACGCTGACCGTTGAGCCGGAAAACGCCTTCGGCCAGCCGAACCCGCAAAACGTACAGATCATCTCGCGTTCGCAGTTTGTCGACATGGAACTGTCGCCGGGTTTGCTGGTGATCTTCAAGGATGCGGCCAATACTGAGCTGCCGGGTGTGGTGAAAGCGTTCGACGACGCGCAAGTGACCATCGACTTCAACCACCCGCTGTCAGGCAAGACGCTGACCTTTGACGTCGAGATTATCAACGTCAAAGCGATCTGAGTACACAGCAGAACCACTGTGGGAATGGGCTTTTGTGGTGAGGGGATTTATCCCCGATGGGGTGCGAAGCGGCCCCGAATCCGATCACCGCGATCCAGAGCCGGAAAGCGTTGACTGTTTTGACGATTGCTTCGCAATCGATCGGGGATAAATCCCCTCGCCACAACAGGCTCGCTCCCACAATGTCTTCAACCGTTTTCGCTATTTCTTGCGCGCAAGACACGAGGCACAGCATGCAAATCAAACTCGCCAACCCCCGTGGCTTCTGCGCCGGCGTGGACCGGGCGATCGAAATCGTCAATCGCGCCCTGGAAGTCTTCGGGCCGCCGATCTACGTGCGTCATGAAGTGGTGCACAACAAGTTCGTCGTCGAAGACCTGCGCAACCGTGGCGCGATCTTCGTCGAAGAACTGGATCAAGTGCCGGACGACGTCATCGTGATCTTCAGTGCCCACGGCGTTTCCCAGGCCGTGCGCAATGAAGCCGCCGGCCGTGGCCTGAAGGTATTCGACGCCACATGCCCGCTGGTGACCAAGGTGCACATCGAAGTCGCCAAGTACAGCCGCGATGGTCGTGAATGCATTCTGATCGGCCACGCTGGCCACCCGGAAGTCGAAGGCACCATGGGCCAGTACGACGCCAGCAATGGCGGCGCGATCTACCTCGTCGAAGACGAAAAAAGACGTGGCCGAACTGCAGGTGCGTAACCCGGAAAAACTGGCGTTCGTGACCCAGACCACCCTGTCGATGGACGACACCAGTCGGGTGATCGATGCCTTGCGCACACGTTTCCCGGCCATCGGTGGTCCGCGCAAGGACGACATCTGCTACGCCACGCAAAACCGTCAGGACGCGGTCAAGCAACTGGCTGACGAATGCGACGTGGTATTGGTGGTGGGTAGCCCGAACAGCTCCAACTCCAATCGCCTGCGTGAACTGGCCGAACGCATGGCCACGCCGGCCTACCTGATCGACGGCGCTGAAGACCTGCAGAAAAGCTGGTTCGATGGCGTTGAGCGCATCGGCATCACCGCCGGAGCCTCCGCGCCTGAAGTGTTGGTTCGCGGCGTGATCCAGCAGTTGCAGGCCTGGGGCGCGACGGGGGCCGATGAGCTGGCCGGCCGCGAAGAGAACATCACCTTCTCGATGCCGAAAGAGCTGCGCGTCCGCTCGATCTGACGTTCTTCGTCTTCAGGCACAGCGCCTGCTCAGCCTTTGCGCTGGTCAGGCGCACCCGACCGGTTGCCGCCAGCACTACCTGGAGTTGGCTGACCGGCTCGCGCGCCGAGCAGATATGTAGCGTTCCCGCCTGAAACGCCCGCCCGGGCATCAGCGGTTGTCCCAGACTGCTGAAACGCACATAACGACTCACCGCCCAATTGCCGGCGATCGGTATTCGTCCGTCACTCGCCTGCTCCACCAGCAGCGGATTGCTGCTGTCCTGCGGCCCCTTGCCGTTGAGATCCAGAATGATCCGCCAGCCCTGACTCCAGTCGCCACCGATGCCATGGATTACCACACTCTGATTGCGGGTGATGGCCAGGGTGCGGGCGTTGCGAATGCCCTCGAGCAGCGACCGCGCTGCCTGCTCGCGATGAGTCGCCTCGGTGAAGGCGGCGAACGCCGGACTGACCAGTGACAGAACAATTGCGCCAATCGCCAGTCCCATAAGCAATTCGATCAGGCTGAAACCCTGTTGCGGCATGACGACTCCCTCCTTGGAGCATGAAGCCCGGCACGATCCTTTTCGCCGGGCAGGGCAAATCAACCGACGCAGGCCGGTTGAATGTTCTAGTTTGTAGAAGCAGGTATAGCCGACGGCAACGGAGGGCATCGATGGATCATCGTACAAAAGGTTTCACGCTGCCCGAGTTGTTGGCTGCGGTCGCCGTGATGGTGATCCTCATCACCCTGGCGGTGCCGGGTTTCACCCGCTCGATCCAGAGCAGCAAGGCCGATACGGAAATGGGCGACCTGCAGCGTGCCATCAATTTTGCGCGGCTGGAGGCGATTGATCGCGGCGTGACCACACGCTTGCGCCCGAGCGCCGGCGGCAGCGTGTGGACCGGCGAATTGTCGGTCTACGACGGTACTGGCACTGCGGCCAATGTATTGCGGGTTGTTCCAGCGATGAGCAGCGGCGCGACTCTGACGCTACCCTCAGGAGTGTCCGCACTGGATTTCAATAATCTGGGTGGCCTGGCGGCGCCGTCGACAGCGGTGGCCATCAGTTACGTGCTGGGAACGCAAAGCAGGACGCTGAACGTGTGTCTGAACGGACGAATTCAATCGGGTGGAAGTTGCGGATGAGGGCAGGGAGCACACAGGCACAGGAGGGCATGTCGCTGATCGAAGTGCTGGTCGCGTTGCTGATTCTGACGGTCGGGATATTGGGCGCAGCCGCCGTGCAGCTCAATGCGCTCAAATACACCGACAGTTCACGGATGACCAGTCAGGCCAGCTTTATCGCCTACGACATGATGGACCGCATCCGCGCCAACGCTGCTGCCGACTACACGGTGACGCCGCCGACCTCGGGCAATCTCGGCGTGGCCCGCGATCAGGATCTTTACGACTTCACCACCAACATCGTGAATTTCGGCGGGCCCACCGCCACGGGCACGATCACCCTCAATCAGCGGGTGTACACCATCACCATCAACTGGAATGACTCGCGGGCCGCGAATGCCACCGGTACCACACGCAGCTTCGTTCTGACCAGTCGCGCCACGGTCGACCCGGTGGCCACGCCATGAAGCATGATCAGCGAGGGTTCGGCCTGATCGAAATGCTCATCGCGTTGGCGCTTGGGCTGATCATCGTACTGGGGGTGGTGCAGACGTTCCTTGCAGCCAAAAACACTTACGTCAGCCAGAACACCGCCGCTGCGATGCAAGAAGACGCGCGTTTTGTCCTGAGCAAGATGATCCAGGAACTGCGCATGGTCGGCATGTTTGGCTGCCTGGGCACGATTACTGACGCGAGTTCGGCAGGGGATTTCTACGCGGCGCAGGTCACGCCGATCAACTGGGACAACAGCAACCTCAAGCTGACCCTGGTCACCGCCGATGTTGGCGGCAGTGGCGGCACTCCGACCTGGACGGTGCTCTCCGATTGCCGCAACAGCGCCACGGCTTATACCGGGTTGCGGGCGGCGGCGAGCGGGCAGATCGCCTTTCCGATCCGCCGCTTGATCTACAGCTTCAGCAACAACCAGATTCTCATGGGCAGCGGCAGCGGCACCCCGACCCAACAGGTGCTGGTGAATAACGTCAGTGCCTTTAATGTGACCTTCGGCCTGGCCGCGTCCGCCACTGACGTCGCGGCTTCCTCTTACAGCGCCAACCCCAGTGATCCGGCGCGTATCCGCAGTGTGCGCCTGAGCCTGACCCTCACCGACCCGAGCAATCGGGTGGCCAATCAAACCTTCAACGTGGTTGCCGCATTGCGCAACCGCTTGCAGTGAGGATCGGGCCGATGAAGACAAGCTTCAACCAGCGGCAAACCCAGCGCGGAATGGCGCTGCTGGTCAGTCTGGTGTTCCTGTTGCTGTTGACCTTGATCGGGCTGTCCTCGATGCAGAGCGCCAACCTGCAGGAGAAAATGGCCGGCAGCGTCAGCCTGCGCAATCAGTCGTTCCAGACCGCCGAGGCCGCGCTGCGTATCGGCGAGAGTGCGGTGCAACTCGACAGCTACTCGCTGGCGGTGTGTGCCAATACCACGCAGTGTGCGCCGCCAGCAGAGTCCTCGGTGGTCAGTGCGGCGGGGCTCAATTCGACTTCCGGCGTCACGTGGATCGCAGCCGGTAACGGCTTTTATGGTGTACAGAACATCGGTACCACTCTGACGGCGGTCAACGTGCCGAGCAACACGTCGGCGACCCTGTATCGGGTCACTGCGGTCGGTATCGCTGGCACTTCGCGCAGTGTAGTGGAGAGTGTCTATGCGAAGTATTGAGCGCTGCCGGACACTGTTGACCGGCATGCTGCTGGGCTTGTATCTGGCGGCGCCGGCGTATGCGTTCACGCCGTCCGATTCGCCACTCTTGAGCGCAGCGGCGGTGCCGCCCAACGTGATGTTGCTGATCGACGATTCCGGCAGTATGAACAGCATCATTTACGCGGCAGGATTCGACCCGAACGTCACGCGCACCCCGGCCCGGCAGTGCAATGCGTTCCTTGGCCTGTGTTCGGCATTGAATGCGCCCGCGATTACCGGCGATCCGGTGTTTTTATCGAGCCTGCCGACATCCGGCTGTTCCGGCGGCGCCTTCGCCTTTTACAACAACAGCATTGCACCGCTGTGCCTGAAACTGCCTGATCCGGTGGGCGGCGGCAATACGCGCTACACGGGGGATTACATTTCTTATGTGGTCAGTCTGGCGATCAACAACGGCACCCGCGACTTCACCACCGGGGCGATTCCCAACGACTACCGGATCAACGTCGCGCGCAACGTGTCCACCGCCCTGGTCACCAGCAACCGTAACTTGCGCATGGGCCTGTCGACCTTCAACCCGGTCACCAACAACAATCCCGGGAATGGTGGCTACATTGCCCGCGCCATCAGCGACCTGTCTCCGGTGTCCGGCAGCGTGACCCAGGCGCAGGCCGACACCAACTACAATGCGCTGATTTCCTCGATCAACGCTTTAGGTGCCGTGGCCAACACGCCGCTGGCGGAAACCTACTACGAAATCACCCGCTACATGCGCGGCATGGCGCCGTACTACAACAGCACGCCGACGACTTACACCAGTCCAATCCAGTACCGCTGCCAGAAAAACTACGGCGTGGTCATCACCGACGGTCTGCCGACTTACGACCGCACCTTCCCGAGCAACGATCCGTTGGGCGGCAGTCGTCTGCCGAACTGGGACGGCGTTAACAATGACGGCAACAACCCCAATGGCGATAACGAGGGTGATACGCTGTATCTGGATGACATTGCCAAGTTTGCGTTCGACATCGACATGCGTTCGACGGGGACCGACGCTGCCGGCAAAAGCTGGAACGCGGTGGATTTTCCCAAGCAGAACATGAATACCTATACCGTAGGTTTTACCGCCGACAACGACATGCTCTCGGACGCAGCCAGCTACGGGCAGGGCCGCTATTATCAGGCGACCGACAGCACCGGTCTCAACACCGCGTTGTCTTCGGCGTTGAGCGATATCACCTCCAAGGCCGGCTCCGGCGGCGCGGGAGTCACCAGCGGCACCACGCTGGCCAGTAGCACCAGTTATTTCCAGACCAGCTACGACCCCAAGGACTGGCGCGGCACGATCAAGTCATTCGGCTTCACTTCGGCGGGCGCGGTGAACACCTCGACGGCCCTGTGGACCACCGATACCACCATTGTCCCGGGCGCGACCGCACCGACCTATCAATCGTGGAACACCAGCAGCAACGCCGCCGTGACGCTGGCCTACGGCAACTTTTCCGCGTCCCAACAGACGGCGCTCAGCCAGAGCCTGCCCACCGGCATCAGCGGCAGCGATCTGGTGGAGTGGAGCAAGGGCACCAACAAGACCGGGCTCAAGGTGCGCAGCGTATTGCTCGGCGACATCATCAACTCGCCACTGGTGCTGGCTTCGCCCAGTGATAAAACCGCCTCCGACCTGTCGGGCGACACCACTTACACCACGTACCTGACCACCAAGGCAGCGAACATGAATTCGAGTCTGGTGGTGAACGCCAACGACGGCTTCGTCAACGTGATCAACTCGGCCAACGGCACTCGACGTTATGCCTACATGCCGTCCAGCGTGTTGCCATCCCTGCGGCTGATTGCCGATCCGGCGTACATCAATGGCGTCAGCCACAAATTTCTGGTGGACGGTCAGGTCGGTGTGTATGACGCGCAAATCAACAGCGCCTGGAAAACCCTGGCCATCGGCGGCACCGGTGCTGGCGGCAAGACTTTCTACGCGCTGCAACTGTTTGACGCGTCTGCGGGCAATGTGCTCAATGCCTTGTGGGAAGTCAGCGCACCCGCCACAGCGAACACAGCCAACGCATTTAATGATCTGGGTTATGCCTACGCGCGCCCGGAAGTGGCACGCTTGGCCGATGGTCGCTGGGCGGCGTTCATTGCCAATGGTTATGGCAGCAACTCCGGAGTGGCGGCTTTGTATGTGCTGGATGTGCGTGACGGTTCGTTGATCAAGAAGATCGTCATCGACAGCACCGAGACCACCAATGGTCTGTCGTCGGTCAAGCTCAAGGTCAATTCTTCGAACGTGGTGCAGGCCGCCTACGGCGGTGATTTGAAAGGGCGCCTGTGGAAATTCGATCTGAGCGCGACGTCGACCGACAGCTGGGGCGTGGCGTTTTCCGGCAAACCACTGTTCACCACGGCGGGCGGGGCGACTCAGCCGATCACCGCGCAGCCGCTGCTGGCGGACAATTCGCTGGGGGGCAAACAGATCTTCGTCGGCACCGGCAAATTCAACGAGACCGCCGACAAGACCAACAAGGATTTGCAGGCGTTCTACTCAGTGTGGGATGCCGACGGCGGTTCCGGACAGTTGACGGTCAGCAGCCTGCAGGCGCAGGCGGTGACCGGCGTGTTCTCCGGCAGCACCGGACAGTTCATCACCACCAGCCAGAACGACACGACCTATCCGGGGGAGAAGGGCTGGTATCTGCCTTTGGTGTACAACAATGTGCTGACCGGCGAGCGGGTGATCAATCAGGCCAGTCTGGTGCTCGGACGCATCGTGTTTACCACCGCCAGTGTCGACACCACGGACCCTTGTGCCAGTTTCGGTACCGGCAAACTGGTCGAACTCGATGCGTTCAGCGGTAAGATGCTCAACTACGCGGTGCTCGACACCAATTCCGATGGCGTGGTCGACAGCAACGACACGATTTCCAGTGGCGTGGTTTTCACCGGCGGGATTCCGACCCTGAACGCCATCGTCAACGGCGGGACTCGCAAGCTCGTCAACGATTCCAGTGGCACCGTGACCACGCTGGTGGAAAAATCCGGTGGCGGCAGCCGTCGTATCATGTGGCGACAAATACAGTAAGTGAGAGTTTGAGGCATGCGCAGATTCAACCGGGGCTTCACCCTGATCGAAATCATGATCGTGATTGCGATCATCGGGATCATCATCACCATCGCCGCACCGAGCTACACCGAGTACCTGAAAAAGGGCCGGCGCGCCGAAGTGGTGTCGCTGCTTTCGGAACAGGCGCAGATCCTCGAGCGCTTCTACACCAAAAACAACGTCTACACCGGTATCACCGGTCTGAGCACGGGCAATGATTTTTACACCATCACCCCGACGATCGCCGACCAGACTTTCCTGCTGACCGCCACCCGCAAGGCCGGTACGACCATGGCGACCGACAAGTGCGGGGATTTCACCCTGACCAACACCGGCGTCAGAAGCATGAACAACGCTACCACCGGGCTGACCACCAAGGATTGCTGGGGCCGCTGAGGTAACTTCTTACGGGCGCCTCTTTGCGCCCGCTGTCTTCATTACGGTTGGATCAAACATGACCAGGCAACAGCAAGTGGTGATTGTCGGTGGCGGGGTGATTGGCCTGCTGACCGCCTACAACCTCGCCTCCGAAGTGCGCAGCGTGGTGCTGCTGGATCGCTCGAACGTCGGCCAGGAATCGTCTTGGGCCGGTGGCGGCATCGTTTCCCCGCTGTACCCGTGGCGCTACAGCCCGGCCGTCACTGCGCTGGCGCATTGGTCGCAGGATTTTTATCCACAGCTGGGCGAGCGGCTGTTTGCCGATACCGGGGTTGATCCCGAAGTGCACACCACCGGCCTGTACTGGCTGGATCTGGAAGATGAAACCGAAGCACTGGCCTGGGCCGAGCGGGAAAACCGTCCGCTGCGGGCTGTGGATATCTCGGCGGTGCACGACGCGGTGCCGGTGCTGGGTGGCGGATTCGCCCGGGCGATCTACATGGCCGATGTGGCCAACGTCAGAAACCCACGGCTGGTGAAGTCGCTGAAAGCGGCGTTGCTGGGGCTGCCGAACGTGACGATTCACGAACAATGCGAAGTCAGCGGGTTTGTTCGCGAAGGCGAGCGAGTGATTGGCGTCGAGACGTCCAAGGGCCTGATCCGCGGCGAGCAGATCGTGCTGACGGCCGGGGCATGGAGCGGTGATCTGCTCAAGACATTGGATCTGACGCTGCCGGTGGAGCCGGTCAAGGGCCAGATGATTCTCTACAAGTGTGCAGCGGATTTCCTGCCGAGCATGGTGCTGGCCAAGGGACGTTATGCGATTCCACGTCGCGACGGGCACATTCTGATCGGCAGTACGCTGGAGCACGAAGGCTTCGACAAGACCCCGACCAAGGTCGCGCTGGAGAGCCTCAAGGCTTCGGCAGTCGAATTGCTGCCGGCGCTGGCGGAGGCCGAAGTGGTGGGGCATTGGGCCGGTTTGCGACCGGGTTCGCCGGAGGGGATTCCGTATATCGGCCGGGTACCGGGGTTTGAGGGTTTGTGGCTGAACTGTGGGCATTACCGCAACGGCCTGGTGCTGGCGCCGGCGTCTTGTCAGTTGTTTGCCGATGTGATGCTCGGGCGTACGCCGATTATCGATCCGGCGCCGTATGCGCCTGAAGGTCGTATTTAAGGCAAAAGCAAAAGATCGCAGCCTGCTGCAGCTCCTGCATTGGAATGCATTTCCTGTAGGAGCTGCCGCAGGCTGCGATCTTTTAACGAATCAATCCAGCCCGAGTTTCTTCAGCCGATAGCGCATCGAGCGAAATGACAGACTCAAGCGCTGCGCTGCTGCCGTGCGATTCCAGCGGGTTTCCTCCAGCGCCTGCAGGATCAGCTTGCGCTCGACGTTCTCCAGATAATCCTCAAGGTTGTCGATCCGGGTAAGATCGGCGATGCCGCCCTCAACCGCACAATTACCTTCGCTGAGCCGTAAGTCCGCCGCCTCGATCAACTGGTTTTCACACAGCGTGTGCGCCCGTTCGAGGACGTTTTCCAGCTCTCGCACATTCCCCGGGAAGCGGTAGCTCTTCAGCGCCTCAAGCGCCTGTGGATGCAGGCGGGCCGCCGCTCGACCGCTGCCTGCCGCCAGGCGCTGGAGCATGTGCGCAGCCAATACCTGGATGTCATCGCGCCGTTCGCGCAGGGACGGCACGCGCAGTTCGATCACGTTCAAGCGGTAATACAGGTCCTGGCGAAAGCGCCCGGCGGCGACCTCGGCCTCGAGATCCTTGTGGGTAGCACAGAGAATGCGCACATCGACCACCGCTTCCTGCTGGCCGCCGACACTGCGCACGGCTTTCTCTTGAATTGCCCGCAGCAGTTTGACCTGCATCGCCAGCGGCAGGTCCGCCACCTCGTCGAGAAACAGGGTGCCGCCGTGCGCGGCCTGGAACAGCCCGGGCTTGTCCTCGACCGCGCCGGTAAAGCTGCCCTTGCGATGGCCGAAAAACTCGCTTTCCATCAGCTCGGACGGAATCGCCCCGCAATTGACCGGCACAAACTGCTTGCTGGCGCGCGGTCCCTGTTCGTGGATCAGCCGTGCGACCAGTTCTTTGCCGCTGCCCGATTCTCCGCTGATGTAGACCGGCGCCTGACTGCGCGCCAGCTTGTCGATCTGTTTGCGCAGATCGCGCATGGGCAGCGAGTCGCCGAGCAGGCGTCGGTCTATCGACGTGCCGGCGCCGCCCACCGCCGGCATGCGCAACGCGGTACTGACCAGTTCACGCAAGCGCGTCAGATCAACTGGCTTGGTGAGGAAGTCGAAGGCGCCAGCCTTCAACGCGTTGATCGCGGTTTCCAGACTGCCATAGGCGGTGATCATCGCCACTGGCAGTTGTGGATGACGTTGCTGAATGTGCTGCACCAGGTCCAGCCCACTGCCGTCGGGCAGGCGCATGTCGGTCAGGCACAGGTCGAACGCATTGCGTTGCAACAGCGCCTGGGCTTCGCCGAGGTTGCGTGCGCTGAAGGTGTCGAGTTTCATCCGTCCCAGGGTGATTTCCAGGAGTTCGCGGATATCCGGCTCGTCGTCGACGATGAGGATTTTTTGCCGTGGGCTCGTGTTCAACTTTGTTTCCGTCCGTGAGCAAAGGTGATGCGAAAGCAGCCGCCGCCTTGGCGTGGTTTGAAGTCTAGGCGCGCCTGATTGCTTTCGCACAGCTCACGGGACAGATAAAGCCCAAGACCGGTGCCCTGGCTGCTGGTGGTGAAGAAGGGTTCGAACAGATGCGGTTGTTGATCCAGCGGCACACCGGGGCCATTGTCCTGGACTTCAAGCACCGCCAGCTGGCTCTCGGGGTCGATGAACAGCGCCAGCCAGACCTCGGCCTGCTCGTGTAGCAGGGCGCTGTGGCGCCAGCCGTTACGTAACAGATTGTCGAGAATCTGCGTGAGCTGATCCGGATCCATCAACGTGATGAAGTCCCCGGAATTGATCCGCAAATGAATCGACTGCCGCTCGCTCGCCTGTTCGCGGCTCTCGGCAACGAAGTGCTCCAGCCATGGCTTGAGATCCAGGCGCTGAGGGGCGCTCTGCTGGCGGCGCGACAGTTGCAGGACGTTTTCGATGACTCGGTTCATGCGCTGGGAGTGGTCTTGAATGATCTGCGTCAGACGCCGATCCGCACCATCGAGTTCCTCGGACTCGCCCAGCAGCTGCGCGGCGTGACTGATGGCGCCCAGTGGATTGCGGATTTCATGGGAGATGCCGGCGGTCAGACGCCCGAGCGCGGCGAGCTTGAGTTGCTGGGCCTGCTGCGCAACTTGCGCCAGATCTTCGAGGAACACCAGGGTTTGCTGGTTGGGGCTCTGATCGAGGGCGATGAAGTTCGGTTGCAGTTCCAGGCCGTTGCCGGGAATCTTCAGGCTCTGCGGGCGCAGGGTCGGGTTGCTCAGCCACAGTTGCAGGCGCTCGACCAATGCCGGCGAATAGTCGCTGATCAAATGGCCTTCAAGATGCGACTGGGCCAGCAGGGTCTTCGCACTGTGGTTGGCCAGCTGTACCCGACGCTGCTCGTCGAGCACCAGGATGCCGGTGCGCATGCGTTGCAGAATCAGAGCGTTGAGGGCTTCAAGGCTGGTGACTTCGCTGGCGCGCTGTTCGGCGAGATTTTCGCTGACTTCCAGGCGCCGGATCAGGCCCTGGACCAGCAGCGATGCGGCAAAACACAAGGCGCCCAAGGTTCCGGCTTGCAGATAGTCATTGGCGCTCAGGGGATGGCTCAGGCTCAGCAGGAAGCTTGAGCCGACAATGCCAAGTGCGCCGATGGCGGCAATCAGCAGGCCAATGCGCCGGCGCAGCAAGGTGTTGCTGATCGCCACCGAGACAATCAGCAGGTTGCCGATCGCGCTGGCCACCCCGCCCGCCGCGTAGAACAAACCGCACAGCAGCAGCACATCCACCAGCGCCAGACTGAACAGCTGCGAGGGCCGCCGGGTATTTTCCAGAAACACCACCAGCAGGATGTTCAGCACCAGATACAACCAGCTGCCACTGCGCAGCAGATCGTCGTCGGCCGACGTCAGCAGGCGATTGTCCATATTGCTGGAGATCAGCAGCACCAGCGTGATGCCGACGCTCAAACGGTAAAGATGATAAAGGCGCAGCAGGCGCTGCGCCTGTTTACGGTCGGCGTTGGCGGCCTCAGCGATCACTGGCGCCCGGGCCTTGCTCAAGATGAGCCTGGCTGCAATACCATTGTTGCTGAAGGTTCAGTGCACGGTCGCGGGGCAGATGCACGCCGCAGTGGGCGCAGCGCACCATCGGTGCGGCGTCTTGCTCGCGGGGCGATTGAGCAGACGAGGCGGGCGCCTTGAATTTGCGCCACAGCCATACCGCGGCGAAAATCAGGACAATCCAGAACAGTAAACGAAGCATGATGGGCGGCTTTTCGGCTAATGATTCGGCAGTTTAGCCAAGGAGCCGGCAGGCGCACAGACTATTAACGCGCCGCCACAAAAAAGGGAGATCCGCAGATCTCCCTTTTTATGTACCCGATGTGATCAGTCGAACACGCCGAAGGTCATGTAGCTGAACCACGAACGATCTTCGTTGTTGCCTTCGGCTTCATGACGCTCTTCCTCGATCACGTCGCCGTTTTCGTCTTTAGGCTTGAGCTCGTTCGGGATCGCGTCTTTCGCGTCCTGGAACTGCTTCTGCACGTCCTGGTTGGCGCGGGTTTCTCCCGGCGGCAGCGGTGGACGCGACTCGATCAGGCCAAGAGTGGCCTTGCTCAGCCACGAACGGTTGTCGGCTTCGGCAACCGAAGGCACGAACTGACCGTCCTGCAGGCTTGGGTGATTCGGGTAGTTGAGTTTCAGGGTTTCCAGACTGGTAGCGGCCAGTTCGTCCAGGTGCAGACGCTGGTAAGCCTCGGTCATCACCGCCAGGCCGTCGCCGACCGATGGGGTTTCCTGGAAGTTTTCCACTACATAACGGCCACGGTTGGCGGCGGCGACGTAGGCCTGACGGGTCAGGTAGTAGTCGGCTACGTGGATTTCGTAGGCGGCCAGCAGGTTGCGCAGGTAGATCATGCGCTGCTTGGCGTCCGGCGCGTAGCGGCTGTTCGGGTAGCGGCTGGTCAGTTGGGCGAACTCGTTGTACGAGTCGCGGGCAGCGCCCGGGTCACGCTTGGTCATGTCCAGCGGCAGGAAGCGCGCCAGCAGGCCGACGTCCTGGTCGAACGAGGTCAGCCCCTTGAGGTAATAGGCATAGTCCACGTTCGGGTGCTGTGGGTGCAAACGGATAAAACGTTCGGCGGCGGACTTGGCAGCTTCCGGCTCGGCGTTTTTATAGTTGGCATAAATCAGTTCAAGCTGTGCCTGATCCGCGTAGCGACCGAACGGATAACGCGACTCCAGAGCCTTCAGCTTGGCCGTGGCGCTGGTGTAGCTGTTGTTGTCCAGGTCGGTCTGAGCCTGCTGGTACAGCTCGGCTTCGCTCAGGTTTTCGTCGACGACTTCCTTCGATGAGCAAGCAGCGGTCAATGCGAGGATGGCGATCAGCAGCAGGTGTTTCACTTGCATGGCGGCTTGCGTCCCTATGACGGCCGCTGTCTTGGGCGGGGCCGTCCTGTTATGATGAGCGCCCCGTTGAAAAGCCTCGGGGCAAAAGACGCCGTATTTAACCACAAGCGCGCAGCCGAAACCAAAGGCTGTGCCGACGCCCAGTCAGAGCATGTCCGATAAAATTGAACTTCGCGCAGAGGTGCCGTCCGATTTGGGCGGCCAACGCCTCGATCAAGTCGCCGCCCAACTCTTCGCTGAGCACTCACGCTCGCGCCTTTCCGCCTGGATCAAAGAAGGTCGCCTGACTGTGGACGGGGCGGTCATCCGCCCGCGCGACATCGTGCATGGCGGTGCCGTCCTTGAGCTGACTGCCGAGCAGGAAGCCCAGGGCGAGTGGATCGCCCAGGACATCGAACTCGACATCGTCTATGAAGACGACGACATCCTGGTGATCAACAAGCCTGCGGGCCTGGTGGTGCACCCGGCTGCCGGCCACGCCGATGGCACCTTGCTCAATGCCTTGCTGCACCACGTGCCGGACATCATCAATGTCCCGCGCGCCGGTATCGTGCATCGCCTGGACAAGGACACCACCGGTCTGATGGTGGTGGCCAAGACCATCCAGGCGCAGACCAAGCTTGTTGCCCAGCTGCAAAGCCGCAGTGTTAGCCGGATCTACGAGTGCATCGTGATCGGTGTGGTGACCGCCGGGGGCAAGATCAACGCGCCGATCGGTCGCCATGGTCAGCAGCGCCAGCGCATGGCCGTGATGGAAGGCGGCAAGCCGGCCGTCAGTCACTACCGTGTGCTGGAGCGTTTCCGGTCCCACACCCACGTGCGGGTCAAGCTGGAAACCGGCCGGACCCACCAGATCCGTGTGCACATGGCGCACATCAACTTCCCGTTGGTCGGCGACCCGGCGTACGGTGGTCGTTTCCGCATTCCGCCTGCTGCGAACCCGACCATGGTCGAGTCGCTCAAGCACTTCCCGCGTCAGGCGCTGCACGCGCGCTTCCTTGAGCTGGATCATCCGACCACCGGTGAGCGCATGAGCTGGGAATCGCCGCTGCCGGAAGATTTCGTCTGGCTGCTGACCTTGCTCAAGCAGGATCGCGAGGCCTTCGTCGGATGAACTGGCTGACGCCGGACTGGCCTGCGCCGGCCAGCGTCAGGGCCTGTGTCACCAGCCGCGAGGGAGGTGTCAGCGAGGCGCCGTTCGACAGCCTCAATCTGGGCGATCATGTCGATGATCGCCCGGACGCAGTCGCCGAGAATCGTCGGCGTCTGACCGAACATTTCTCTATAAAGCCTGCCTGGTTGCAGCAAGTGCACGGCATTGTCGTGGCCCATGCTGATCCGGGCGTGGTGGCCACCGCCGATGCCAGTTGGACGGCAACTCCCGGGATTGCCTGCACGGCGATGACTGCCGATTGCCTGCCGGCATTGTTCTGCAACCGGGCCGGTACTCGCGTCGCGGCGGCCCATGCCGGTTGGCGCGGGTTGGCGGCGGGCGTACTGGAAGCCACCCTCGATCATCTCGACACCGCTGCGGCGGACGTGCTGGTCTGGCTCGGCCCGGCCATCGGCCCGAAAGCCTTTGAAGTCGGCCCGGAAGTACGCGAAGTCTTCGTCAAGCAACTGCCGGAAGCGGCAGCCGCCTTCGTGCCCAGCCACAATGCTGGCAAGTTCATGGCTGACATCTATCTGCTGGCGCGTCTGCGTCTGGCGGCCAAAGGTGTCACGGCGGTTTATGGTGGCGGTTTCTGCACGGTGACCGATCCGCGCTTCTTTTCTTACCGCCGTGCGTCGCGCACGGGGCGCTTTGCCTCCCTTGTCTGGCTCACCCGCTAAGCTTGTCTGATCTACATCAATCTCCCGACGCTTGAATCTCCCAGAATCGACCGCATCTACAGTGGTATCTGGCAGGTTTCTTTATTCAGGATGGTTTTTAGGTCCGACCTGCTCAAAAGGAAGGTGACCCCATGCGTATAGACCGTTTAACCAGCAAATTACAGTTGGCGTTGTCCGACGCCCAATCCCTGGCCGTTGGCCACGATCATCCGGCCATCGAGCCGGCGCACTTGATGCAAGCCATGCTTGAACAGCAGGGTGGTTCGATCAAACCTCTGCTCATGCAAGTGGGCTTCGACGTCAACAGCCTGCGCAAAGAGCTGACCAAAGAGCTCGATCAATTACCGAAAATCCAGAACCCGACCGGCGACGTCAACATGTCGCAGGATCTGGCGCGTCTGCTCAATCAGGCTGATCGTCTGGCCCAGCAGAAGGGCGACCAGTTCATTTCCAGCGAACTGGTGCTGCTCGCCGCGATGGACGAGAACAGCAAACTGGGCAAACTGCTGCTCGGCCAGGGCGTGAGCAAGAAAGCCCTGGAAAACGCGATCAACAACCTGCGCGGTGGTGAGGCGGTGAATGACGCCAACCATGAAGAGTCGCGTCAGGCACTGGACAAGTACACCGTCGACCT
Organism: Pseudomonas sp. MD195_PC81_125; assembly: GCF_014060985.1. Lineage (NCBI taxonomy): Bacteria > Pseudomonadati > Pseudomonadota > Gammaproteobacteria > Pseudomonadales > Pseudomonadaceae > Pseudomonas > Pseudomonas sp. MD195_PC81_125. The sequence continues at coordinate 19,795 of NZ_JABULD010000252.1, read as the reverse complement.
GACCAAGCGCGCCGAAGACGGCAAGCTCGATCCGGTGATCGGCCGTGACGACGAAATCCGCCGGACCATTCAGGTGCTGCAACGTCGCACCAAGAACAACCCGGTGCTGATCGGTGAGCCTGGTGTGGGTAAGACCGCGATTGCCGAAGGTCTGGCCCAGCGCATCATCAACGGCGAAGTGCCGGACGGCCTCAAGGGCAAGCGCCTGTTGTCGCTGGACATGGGCGCGCTGATTGCCGGTGCCAAGTATCGCGGTGAGTTCGAAGAACGCCTCAAAGCGCTGCTCAACGAACTGTCGAAGCAGGAAGGGCAGATCATTCTGTTCATCGACGAGCTGCACACCATGGTCGGCGCCGGTAAGGGCGAAGGCTCGATGGATGCCGGCAACATGCTCAAGCCGGCACTGGCGCGCGGTGAGCTGCACTGCGTCGGCGCAACTACGCTCAACGAGTACCGCCAATACATAGAGAAGGATGCGGCGCTTGAGCGGCGTTTCCAGAAAGTGCTGGTGGACGAGCCGAGCGAAGAAGACACCATCGCGATCCTGCGTGGCCTCAAGGAGCGTTATGAGGTTCACCATAAGGTGGCGATCACTGACGGTGCGATCATCGCGGCCGCCAAGCTCAGCCATCGCTACATCACTGATCGGCAGTTGCCGGACAAGGCCATCGACCTGATCGACGAGGCCGCCAGCCGCATCCGCATGGAGATCGACTCCAAGCCGGAAGTGCTCGATCGTCTGGAGCGTCGGTTGATTCAGCTCAAGGTTGAATCCCAGGCACTGAAGAAAGAAAGCGATGAAGCGGCGATGAAACGCCTGGAAAAACTCCAGGAAGAAATTGTCCGCCTCGAACGTGAGTACTCGGATCTGGAAGAAATCTGGAACTCGGAAAAAGCCGAGGTACAGGGTTCGGCGCAGATTCAGCAAAAGATCGAGCAATCGCGTCAGGAACTGGAAGCCGCGCGCCGTAAAGGCGACCTTAACCGCATGGCCGAATTGCAGTACGGGGTGATCCCGGATCTGGAACGCAGCCTGCAAATGGTCGACCAACACGGCAAGAGCGAAAACCAGTTGCTGCGCAGCAAGGTGACCGAAGAGGAAATCGCCGAAGTCGTTTCGAAGTGGACCGGCATTCCGGTGTCGAAAATGCTCGAAGGCGAGCGCGACAAGCTGATGAAGATGGAAAGCCTGTTGCACCAGCGCGTGATCGGTCAGGACGAAGCGGTGGTCGCGGTGGCCAACGCCGTACGGCGCTCGCGTGCCGGGCTGGCGGATCCGAATCGTCCGAGCGGTTCGTTCATGTTCCTCGGCCCGACCGGGGTCGGTAAAACCGAGCTGTGCAAGGCGCTGGCCGAATTCCTCTTCGATACGGAAGAGGCGATGGTGCGGATCGACATGTCCGAGTTCATGGAGAAACATTCCGTGGCGCGGCTGATCGGTGCGCCACCGGGCTATGTTGGCTATGAGGAGGGCGGTTACCTGACCGAAGCGGTACGCCGCAAACCTTACTCGGTGATCCTGCTGGATGAGGTCGAGAAGGCGCACCCGGATGTGTTCAACATCCTGCTGCAAGTGCTGGAGGATGGACGCCTGACCGACAGCCACGGACGTACGGTGGATTTCCGTAATACCGTGATTGTCATGACCTCGAACCTCGGCTCGTCGCAGATCCAGGAACTGGTCGGTGACCGTGAGGCGCAGCGTGCAGCGGTGATGGACGCGCTGACCAGTCACTTCCGTCCCGAGTTCATCAACCGGGTCGACGAAGTGGTGATCTTCGAGCCATTGGCGCGGGATCAGATCGCGGGCATTACCGAGATCCAGTTGGGCCGTCTGCGCAGTCGTCTGGCCGAGCGCGAGCTGAAGCTGGAACTGAGCCCGGAAGCGATGGACAAGCTGATTGCCGTCGGTTACGACCCGGTGTATGGCGCACGTCCGCTCAAACGTGCAATCCAGCGCTGGATCGAAAACCCGTTGGCGCAGTTGATCCTGTCGGGGCATTTCCTGCCGGGCGACACGGCAACCGGCAAGGTCGTGAGCGACGAAATCGTTTTCGACTGAGCGGTAAAGCCAATGAAATAAGGAAGGCCTCGCTTTGCGAGGCCTTTTTTTCGTTAGGCTGTTGAACTCTAAGGAAAAGGCTTGTAAAGTGCGCCCCGCAGTCAGTCACCCGCAGCATCTCAGCTCACTGAGCTGAAATCTGAAATAAGTTGCAAATCATTAACTTGAAAGCGATTTAGGGGGTTGACAGAGGTGTTCTAGGTTGTAGAATAGCGCGCCTCAGACACACGAACGCAGCGATGCGAACGGCGTCTAAGAGCTGTAAGTTTCACCGTTGTAAATTGAAATATGTAGTTCCGTGATAGCTCAGTCGGTAGAGCAAATGACTGTTAATCATTGGGTCCCAGGTTCGAGTCCTGGTCACGGAGCCAATTTCAAACCGGGGTATAGCGCAGTCCGGTAGCGCGCCTGCTTTGGGAGCAGGATGTCAGGAGTTCGAATCCCCTTACCCCGACCATTTTTGGGTCGTTAGCTCAGTTGGTAGAGCAGTTGGCTTTTAACCAATTGGTCGTAGGTTCGAATCCCACACGACCCACCATTTTTGAAACCAGGTAACACTGGGATCGAATCTTAAGGTCAGAGGCCAAAAGCGCTGATCGAAGAAGGCGATCTTTGAAAGGTCGCCTTTTTTTTACCGGGGTATAGCGCAGTCCGGTAGCGCGCCTGCTTTGGGAGCAGGATGTCAGGAGTTCGAATCCCCTTACCCCGACCATATTAAAAATCCTCGTATCGAAAGATACGGGGATTTTTTTTGTCCTCGCGCCAGACAATTCCTTTCAAGTCATCGTACAACTTGCCGATAGCCCGCTAACGAGAGGGGCTGCCACTGTTCGCCCCTTCAATCTGGCCAATACAAGAATAAGGGCGTTCGTCATGTTGCTTCGTCAGTTGAATATTGCTCCTCGTGCCGCGTTGGGTTTTGCCCTGATTGCGGTCCTGGTGGCGTTGCTCGGCGTATTTGCCTTGGGGCAGATGTCGAGCATTCGTGACAGTGAGGTCGCGGTGGAGAGCCAGTGGCTGCCGAGCATTCGCGGCGGTGACGAAATTCGCGAGCTGATGTTGCGCATCCGTACGATTTCCCTACGCATGGCACTTGATCAGGATCCGCAGAACATCGCGACTTACCGCAGCCAGATGGATACCCGCGACAAGGAGCTGAGCGAGAAGATCGCCGCCTACGACAAACTGGTCACCACGGCGGAAGGCCAGCAGCTCTATGACCAGTTCAAAAAAACCTTCGCCGCGTATCGCGCCGGCATCGCGCAATCCTTCACCCTGGCCGATCAAGGCCAGCGTGACGAACTGACCAAATTGTTGCTGGTTGATATGAAAACCGTGGTCGACGGCTCCGGCAAGCAGCTCAATGACCTGGCGGATCTGTTCGCCAAACAGGTTGCTGCGGAGAGCCAGAAATCCGCTGACCACTACCAGACCTCGCGCACCATCGTCAGCCTGTTCATAGCGCTGGCGGCGCTGGCCACGGTGGCGCTGGCGATGTTGCTCACCCGCAGCATCGTCCGTCCGCTGAGCAGCGCCGTCAGCGCTGCCGAAAGCGTGGCCCGGGGCAACCTGACCCGGCCGATCGAAACCCACGGTAACGATGAAGTCAGCCGATTGCTCAAGGCGCTCGCGACCATGCAGCAAAACCTGCGGGAAACGCTGCAAGGCATCAGCGGTTCGGCCACGCAACTGGCGAGCGCTGCTGATGAACTCAACGCGGTGACGCTCGACAGCACACACGGCTTGCAGCAGCAGAACAACGAAATCGAACAGGCAGCGACGGCGGTCAATGAAATGACCACAGCCGTTGAAGAAGTCGCTCGCAATGCCGTGTCGACATCCGATGCCACCCGCCAATCCAGTGAGTCGGCGCAATTGGGGCAGGCGCGGGTCAGGGATACCGCATCGGCCATCCATGCGCTGGCCAGCGACGTGCAGCACACCGGCGAGTTGGTGCAATCGCTGGCCAACCAGTCACAGGACATCGGCAAAGTGCTGGATGTGATCCGTGCCATTGCCGAGCAGACCAACCTGCTTGCGCTCAACGCCGCCATCGAGGCGGCCCGCGCAGGGGAAAGTGGGCGAGGTTTTGCGGTGGTCGCCGACGAAGTGCGGGCGCTGGCCTATCGCACCCAGCAATCGACGCAGGAGATCGAGCAGATGGTGCAGGGCATGCGCAGTGGTTCAAGCCTGGCGCTGGATTCGATGCAGGCCAGTGCTGCACGGGCCACGACCACACTGGCGTTGGCCGAGCGCGCCGGGGGAGGCGCTGGAAACCATCACCGCTTCGGTGCATGAGATCCATGAGCGTAATCTGGTGATCGCCAGTGCCGCCGAAGAGCAGGCGCAAGTCGCGCGGGAAGTGGATCGTAATCTGGTGAACATTCGCGACCTGTCGGTCCGTTCGGCGACGGGTGCCGATCAGACCCGTGCGTCGAGCCACGAACTGTCGCAACTGGCCAACGCGCTGCAAGGCATGGTGCGCCGCTTCCAGCTCTGATGAGCGGTGATCGATTGCAGGAATGAGCTCGATTTTTGAGCTGCGCAAAACAATGTGGGAGCGGGCTTGCTCGCGAAAGCGGTGTATCAGTCGACATGAATGTTGAATGACACGACCTCTTCGCGAGCAGGCTCGCTCCCACAGTTTTAGATCAATGCAGCTTCAGGCGTGGCTCGGTACCGCGACCGATCTTGCTGCCCAGCATCAGCATCGCCGTGCGGAACGGTCCGTACAGCGCCATCTGGTGCATGCGGTACAGCGACACGTAGAACATCCGCGCCAGCCAGCCTTCGAGCATCACGCTGCCGGTCAGGTTGCCCATCAAGTTACCCACAGCGGAAAAACGCGACAGCGAGATCAGCGAGCCGTAGTCGGTGTATTTGTACTCCGGCAGGGTTTTGCCCTCGATACGCAGCTTCAGCGACTTGGCCAGCAACGATGCCTGTTGGTGTGCGGCTTGTGCACGCGGCGGCACGTTGCGATCCGAACCCGGTTGCGGGCACGCGGCACAGTCACCGAAGGCGAAAATGTTTTCGTCGCGGGTGGTCTGCAACGTCGGCAGCACTTGCAGCTGATTGATGCGGTTGGTTTCCAGACCGTCGATGTCTTTGAGGAAACCCGGTGCGCGGATCCCGGCGGCCCAGACTTTCAAGCTGGCCTTGATCACATTGCCATCGGCGGTGATCAGGCTGTCGGCGGTCACTTCGCTGACCGCCGCATTGGTCATCACATTGACCCCGAGTTTCTCCAGGGTCTTGTGCACCGGGCCGCTGATGCGTTCCGGCAGGGCTGGCAGCACTCGCGGGCCGGCTTCGATCAGGGTGATGTGCATGTTCTCCGGTTTGATCCGGTCCAGACCATAAGCCGCCAGTTCATGCGCCGCGTTGTGCAGTTCTGCCGCCAGCTCGACACCCGTGGCGCCGGCACCGACGATGGCCACGCTGATCTGCTCGACCACATCGGTCTGTCCGGCGTGCGCGCGCAGATAGTGATTGAGCAACTGCTGGTGGAAACGCTCGGCCTGTTTGCGGGTGTCGAGGAACAGGCAGTGCTGCGCCGCGCCCTGGGTGCCGAAATCGTTGGTGGTGCTGCCGACGCTGATCACCAGCGAGTCGTAAGGCACTTCACGCGCCGGTACCAGTTCCACGCCGTTCTCGTCGTAGGTGGCGGCCAGCTGGATTTTCTTCTGCGCCCGATCAAGCCCGCTCATGCGCCCCAGCTGGAACTCGAAGTGGTTCCATTTCGCCTGGGCAACATAGTTGAGTTCGTCTTCGGAAGAGTTCAGCGATCCGGCGGCCACTTCGTGCAGCAGGGGTTTCCAGATGTGCGTCAGGTTCGCGTCGACCAGCATCACGCTGGCCGTGCCGCGCTTGCCCAGAGTCTTACCCAGACGGGTAGCCAGCTCCAGACCGCCGGCGCCGCCGCCGACAATGACAATACGATGGGACATAGGGATAACTCGCAAGGTTTTTAAAGGAAATCGGTGCGGTTACCCGAGCGAGCGCCAGGCAGCTCATAGCGTCAGGTAACTGATAAGTCGGCTCAGCAAGCCCAGACCAATGGTCACTGCCAGCACCAGCACCAGGAGCATCCACGGCCGGAAAGGCCGGCGCTCGACACGGTGTTGGGACAACTGCAGGTACTCTTCGACATGCTTCTGGTCTTCGGGGTTCAGGCGGCTGGTCATAAAGGCCTCGTCAGGTAGACGTTGCTGAAGGTGGAGACGCTACAGCGGTTTTTATCCCGGGTTGAACGCAGCATAGCCACTGGCCGGAACCGGTTCGACCGAAACACCGTCGTCGAGGCGGATGATCCCGCTTTGTAACACCCGAGCGGTAATTCCGCCATGCCCGCGCACCGCTTGAAAGGTGCCGGGGCCGAGGTTGTTTTGCAGGCGCGCGCAGGGCTGACACCAGCCAGTGGTCTCGAATATTGCCTGACCGATGCGAAAGCGCCGACCCTTGAGACTAAACAGATTGATACCGCTGATGACCAGATTGCGCCGCAGGTCTTCAGGCTTGACCGGATGATCCTCTGACCGGCCCATCAACGCGCTGATCACGGCCAGGTGTTCGAACTGGATCAACGTCACCTGCCGCGCGTTGCGCACCCCCGGGCGGGCGTGATCGCCAGTCAGTCCGGCCTCCAGTCGTGCTTCCACCGCGTCGAGTTCGATCATTGGCCCGCGAGACTCGGGGCGCACGCCGATCCAGCGCACGCGTCCGGTCTGCGGGACGTCGGCAATCAACTGCTGCAGCGGCGTCACAGGCTGATTCCGACATCGAAGACGATGCTGCGACCGAGGTTGCTGCGCAGGAAATCCGGTGCATCAGGATGCGCGAACAGCACCCGGGCGAAGGTCGGCCCGACCAGCGACAGCGAGCGCCAGCCCTGACGCAGGTATTCGGTCGGCGGTGGAAAGTGGCTGTTGAGGTCCAGCACTTCGCGCTTGAGGCTGGCGAAGGCGATGATGTCCAGTTCGCCCAGATCCATGCCGCGTTCCTTGTAGTTGTGCGCTTTTTTGCGCAAGGTCGGCGCCAGCCGCAGCAAGAATTCATTGGCCGGGATCCGCCGTGGCTTGGCTTCACGGCGCACCAGTTGGCTGAGGGAAAATGCACTGCGGCGGCGTTGCAGTTCGTCGCGCCATTCGTCGTTGAGTCGGCGGCCTTCGTCGAGCACGAAAAAACACTTCGAAATTGGCATCGCGAAACAGCACGTCCGGCGGCTCGCCAGCAGGGGCAAACTCATCGGCGCGGTAAGGAATGTTCAAGCCTTGCAGCAGGCGCTGGCAGACCCAACGCTCACGCTCCCATTTGCGGGCATTGGACAGGAACGCGTTGGCTTGCTCGGCCGCGATGGTGAGCAGGCGTAAATAATCTGAGTCATCCATAAGCCCAAGCTTAGCGTTCAATTGCGACAAGCTGAAAGCACCACGCGGCAATGTGTGTCAGTGGGCGGTTGCAATGGGCGGTGTAGACTGAGGAAAACCGTCCATTAATGCCAAATCGAGGGGATGAACGTGAAATTTCGCTGGCTGCTGGTGTTGGCTGTGATTCCGCTGTGGGCCCAGGCGCTTGAAATCGGTGAGCGGCTGGCGCCCTGGACGTTGCTGGATCAATACGATCAGCCGTTCACCCTCGATAACCGCACCACGACGCTGCTGGTGGCGCGCGACATGGACGGCGCCAAGCTGATCAAGCAGGCGTTGAAAGACCAGCCAGAAGGCTATCTGGAGGCGCGCCACGCCGTGTTCGTCGCTGACATCCAGCGCATGCCGGCGCTGATCGCGAAGATGTTCGCGGTTCCGGCGATGCGTGACTACAGCTATCGGGTCATGCTTGATCGTGAAGGCAGGGTGGCGTCGCGTTATCCCGGCGCCGAAGGCTCGGTGCTGTGGCTGCAACTCAAGGACGGCCGACTGCTCGAGCAACATGAGTACACCGACGCGGCCCAACTGCACGAGGCACTGGAGAAGGCCCGCCCATGATCGGCGCCGAGTTGCTGTCATCGCAAAGCCTGACGGTCGGCTGGCTGATCTATCTGCCGGTGCTTATCTGGGCGATCTGTCGTGCGCCGTGGGTCGAGTTGTTCAGCGACAGTCGCCGTCAGCACCTGCTGTTCGGCACCGTGTTCGCCGTGTTTTTGCTGTGGATGGTGCGCAGGGATTTCGACACCGGGGTTTCTTATCACTTCATCGGCATGACCGCCGTGACACTTTTGCTGGACTGGCCGCTGGCGATTGTCGGCGGGCTGGTGGCGCAGATGGGGTTGGTGTTGCTCGGGCGTCAGGATCTGCTGGCGGTCGGGGTCAACGGTACGTTGCTGATCCTGTTGCCGGTGTTGATCACTGAGTGCGTGGCGATCATCGTCGAGCGTGCCCAGCCGCGAAATCCGTTCGTGTATATCTTCTGTTCCGGATTCTTTGCTGCGGCGTTGTCGGCCTTGTTGTGCCTGACGTTGAGCCTGGGCCTGCTGTGGTACGACGGCCTGTTTGCCATGCCGGAATGGCTGGAAGACTTCATCGGCTACCTGTGGCTGCTGATTTTCCCCGAAGCGTTCATCAACGGGATGGTGATCAGCGCGCTCGTGGTGTTCAGCCCCGAGTGGCTGGAAACCTTCAACCGCACCCGCTACCTTTCGGCGCCGTGGAAGGACGACGATCCCAAGTCTTGATCCACATCAAATCCGCTCCGCGCGCGGCATTTCATGCTCAATCAAATCCCTTCAGGAGCAGCGGCATGAGTGTTTACGAGTGGGCGAGGCAGGAAACGCGGCAGAGTCTGGAGATGGCGCTGGAGGTCGGCTTCGATCCGGGCCTGAGTTTGCGCGCCTTGCTCAGCGCGGTGGTGCAACAGAGCAAGACGGTGCGCAACGCCGAAGACCTGGCCGATGAATTGCGCTTTCTCGCGGAAAACCTCGACGACGATCAGGACTACGGCTTCATGCGGCCTTGATCGCGATCAGTGACGCGGGTCGAAATCGCCGGAGAACATTTCGTCTTCGGCATCCGGAGCGACCGGAATCTTGTGCTCTTCGGACGCCCAGGCGCCGAGGTCGATCAGCTTGCAGCGATCGGAGCAGAACGGGCGGAATTTGTTCTCTGGGGTGAATTCCACGGGGGCGCCGCAGGTTGGGCAGTCAACGGTTGGGATCGGGCTCATGCTTGGCCTCCGGATAAAGTCAGGTAAAAGTGATGCAGGCGCTCGACTTCGCTGTGCAGCCAGGCGAGGTCGCGGTCGTTGACCACCACATCATCGGCACGGCTCAAGCGGTCTTCGCGGCTCGACTGGGCCTTGAGGATCGCCTGGACCTGCTGTTCGCTGGTCTGGTCGCGCTGCAAGGTGCGTTTGATCTGCAGTTGTTGCGGGGCGTCGATCACCAGGATGCGCTGGGTCATCGCGTATTGCCCGGATTCGATCAGCAGCGGTGACACCAGAATCGCATAAGGCGATTTTGCCAGCGCCAGATGGTGAGCGATTTCCTCGGCGATCAACGGATGCAGCAGGGCTTCGAGCCAGCGGCGTTCTTCCGGCACTTCAAAGATCAACTTGCGCAGGGCCGCACGGTCCAGCGTGCCATCGGCCTGCAGGACGCCGGGGCCAAAGTGTTCGGCAATCTTCGCCAGTGCCGGACGCCCCGGCTCGACCACCCAGCGCGCCGCATGATCGGCGTCGACCACATGGATTCCGAGATCGATGAAGTGCTGGGCCGCGGCGCTTTTACCGCTGCCGATGCCGCCGGTCAGGCCGAGAATCCAGGGTTTTTCCACAGGGGTATTCATTTCAAACCGACAAACTGCCAATAGAAGTCGGTTATTTGACCACCCCAGAGCAAGGCAATCCAGCCGGCAATTGCCAGATACGGGCCGAAGGGCATCGGCGTCGAGGTTTTCTGCTCACGCAGCCGCAGCAGAATCACCCCGACAATCGCCCCCACCAGCGACGACAGCAGAATCGTCAGCGGCAAAATCTGCCAGCCGCCCCAGGCCCCGAGCAGCGCCAGCAGCTTGAAATCGCCGTGGCCGATGCCATCCTTGCCGGTCAGCAGCTTGAACAGCCAGAACACCGACCACAGCGCCATGTAGCCGGCCACCGCGCCCCACAGCGCGGCGTGTAACGAGACGAACAGCCCGAAGCTGTTGACGATCAACCCCAGCCACAACAACGGCAACACCAGCACATCGGGCAGCAATTGATGTTCGGTGTCGATCAGGCTCATCGCCAGAAGGCCCCAGGTGAGGACGATCAACAAGGCGGCCGGCCAGCCGAACCCCAGATGCCAGGCGACGAATGCCGAGAGCAGGCCGCAAGCCAGTTCGGTCAGGGGATAACGTTTGCTGATCGGGGCGGCACACGCCGAACAGCGTCCACGCAGCAGCAGGTAGCTGAGCAGCGGAATGTTTTCCCACGGCCGAATCCGGTGGCCGCAGTGCGGACACTGGGAGTGCGGCAGCATCAGGTTGTAGGTCGGCAGTGGCGTTTCGCTCGGCAGGCCGAGGACGTCCTGCGCCTGCTGGCGCCAATCGCGCTCGAGCATTTTCGGCAGACGCCAGACCAGCACGTTGAGGAAACTGCCCACCACCAGGCCCAGCAGCAGGGCGGTGCACACAAAGGCCAGCGGATACAGACTGAAGAGTTGGTCGATAGGCATGTCAGATCGCTGAGCCGAGCTGGAAAATCGGCAGGTACATGGCCACGACCAGCCCGCCGACGATGACCCCGAGCACCACCATGATGAACGGCTCCATCAGGCTGGTGAGGTTGTCGACCATGTTATCCACTTCGTCCTCATAAAAACCGGCGACCTTGTCGAGCATGTCATCCAGCGCGCCCGACTCCTCACCGATCGCGGTCATCTGTACCGCCATGTTCGGGAACACCCCGGTGCTGCGCATGGAAAAATTCAGCTGCATGCCGGTGGCGACGTCCTGGCGGATACGCAGCACTGCACGTTTGAACACCACGTTGCCGGTAGCGCCGGCTACCGAATCCAGTGCCTCCACCAGCGGTACGCCAGCGGCGAAGGTGGTCGACAAGGTGCGGGCAAATCGCGCCACCGCCGATTTGTACATCAGCGTGCCCACCAGCGGCAGCTTCAGCAGCCAGGTGTCCTTGCGGTCGCGCAATGCCTGGGATGTCTTCAGCGCATGACGGATGCCGAACACTGCTGCAATCAGGGCGCCGAGCACCGCCCACCACCATTGCTGCATGAACTCGGAGATGCTGATCACCATCAGCGTGAAGGCCGGCAGTTCAGCGCCAAAACCGGAAAATACTGCCTGAAACTGCGGCACCACTTTCACCAGCAAAATCCCCGTGACCACCATCGCCACCAGCACCACGGCTGTGGGGTAAGTCATGGCTTTCTTGATCTTGGCCTTGAGCGCTTCGCTTTTTTCCTTATAGGTTGCGACTCGTTCGAGCAACGTATCGAGTGCACCGGATTGCTCGCCGGCATCCACCAGGTTGCAATACAGCTCATCGAAATACTGCGGCTTCTTGCGCAGGGCGGCGGCGAAGCTGTTGCCGGCTGCCACCTCTTGCTTCACTTCGTCCACCAGTTTGCGCATCGCCGGGTTGTCGAAGCCTTCGCCAATGATGTCGAACGACTGCAACAACGGCACGCCAGCCTTCATCATGGTTGCCATCTGCCGGGTGAACAGGGCGATGTCCTGGGCCTTGATGCGTTTGCCGAGGCTGAGCAAGGAGGTGGATTTCTTGCGCACCTTGCCCGGGTTGATGCCTTGTTTGCGCAGCTGGGCCTTGATCAGCGCAGGGTTCTGCCCGCTCAACTCGCCCGTGACCTTGCTGCCTTTGCGATCCGTGCCTTCCCAGGCGTAGATGCTGATTTTCGCTGCCTTGACCGCCATGTTCAGTCCTTGGTGACCCGGTTGATTTCTTCCAGGCTGGTGATGCTTTGCATGGCCTTGTGCAGGCCCGAGGTGCGCAGGTCGTCGAAGCCGTCGCGACGCATCTGGCTGTCGATTTCCAGCGAGTTGCCTTCGGCCATGATCAGCCGCTGCAGCTCGGAGGTGTTTTTCACCACTTCATAAATCCCCACGCGTCCCTTGTAGCCGCCGTTGCAGTGATCGCAACCGACCGGCTCGTAGATCGTGAAATTGCCGATCTGTTCCGGAGGGAAACCTTCCTTGATCAGCGTTTCGCGGGGGATTTCGATCGGTTTCTTGCAGTGGTTGCACAGCTTGCGCGCCAGGCGCTGAGCGATGATCAGGCTTACCGAGGTGGCGATGTTGAACCCGGGAATGCCCATGTTGTGCAGGCGGGTCAGGGTTTCGGCGGCACTGTTGGTGTGCAGCGTGGACAGCACCAGGTGGCCGGTCTGGGCGGCCTTGATCGCGATCTCGGCAGTTTCCAGGTCGCGGATTTCGCCGACCATGATCACGTCCGGGTCCTGCCGCAGAAACGAACGCAGGGCCTGGGCAAAATCCAGACCCTGTTTCGGATTGACGTTGACCTGGTTAATGCCTTCCATGTTGATTTCCACCGGGTCTTCGGCGGTGGAAATGTTGATGTCGACGGTATTGAGAATATTCAGGCCGGTATACAGCGACACGGTTTTCCCCGAACCGGTCGGCCCGGTCACCAGAATCATGCCCTGCGGCTGCTTGAGCGCCGCCATGTACAGGTCTTTCTGCGCCGGCTCGTAACCCAATGCATCGATGCCGATCTGTGCGCTGGACGGATCGAGGATCCGGATCACCACTTTTTCGCCCCACAGCGTCGGCAGGGTGTTGACCCGAAAGTCGATCGACTTGGTCTTCGACAGGCGCATTTTGATCCGCCCGTCCTGCGGTTTGCGGCGTTCCGAGATATCCAGGCTGGCCATGACCTTCAGGCGTGCGGCGATCCGCCCGGCCAACTGGATCGGCGGTTTGGCCACCTCGCGCAGGATGCCGTCGGTGCGCACACGCACCCGGAAATTTTTCTCGTAGGGTTCGAAGTGCAGGTCGGAGGAGCCACTCTTGATTGCGTCGAGCAGCATCTTGTGCACGAAGCGCACGACCGGCGCGTCATCGGCGTCGAGCCCGCCGATGGCGTCCTGGCGGCTGTCGTCGACGGACTCGACGTCTACGCCGTCGAGATCGACGTCGGCCATGTCTTCGAGGCCGCTGGCGTGGGTGTCGAAGAATTTCTCGATGGCCTCGGTGAGCTTGTCGTCCTCCACCAGAATGGCTTCGGTGCTCAGCCCGGTGCTGAACTGGATGTCATTGATCGCCTGATGATTGCTCGGGTCGGAAATGCCCACGAACAGCTTGTTGCCACGGCGCCACAAGGGCAGGGCGTGGTGCTGCCTCACCAGTTTTTCACTGACCAGGCCTTTGGGCTGGGTTTCCTTGTCCAGGCAATTGAGGTCCATGAAGGCCATGCCGAAATGCTCGGAAGCGATCTCGGCCACCTGTGAGCTCTTCACCAGTTTGTTCTGCACCAGGTAGCTGACCAGCGACAACCGATTGCGCTGCGCCTGTTGCCAGGCCTGCTGGGCGCTTTTTTCCGTGAGCAGTTCGGCCTGTACCAACTGCTTGGCCAGACCGCTCAGAGCGATGTCATTCATGGGAATTCCGGAAGCTGACAGTTCATGACTTATAGCCTAGTCAAGTGACAGCGCCAAACACCCCCGGTGCAGGTGACAAAAAGTGTCAGATAGTGCGGTTACAGGTTGTAGGAAAGCGCGATATCGCGCGTTTATGCCCAGCGCACGGGGTCTGCAGGCGGTTGGCATGGCCTGTGCTGAGCTCTTTGCAGATCATGAGATTCCGACTCATGCATGGAGAGCCTGTCTATGAACAACCAAAAAGGTTTCACTCTGATCGAGCTGCTGATCGTGGTGGCGATCATCGGTATTCTGGCGACCATCGCCCTGCCGCAATACTCTAAATACCAGGCCCGTTCGAAAGTGACAGCAGGTCTGGCAGAAATCAGCGCGCTCAAAGTGCCGTTTGAAGACACCATCAATCAAGGTACGGATCCGACGCTGACACTGGTGGCGGGCGGCGCTTCCGCGACCACGTCGAACTGCACACTGGCGGCCTCCGGGACGGCCTCGACCGGTGCCGGCACCATCACTTGCACACTGGTGAACGCACCGGGTCCGGTATTGGGCAAGACAATCACGCTCACCCGTTCCGGCGCTGCAACGGGCAGCACCTCTGGCGTGTGGACCTGCGCAACCACCGTCAACCCTGACTACTCGCCAAAAGGTTGCACTGCCAGCGGCACTTGATGCTAGGGCCTGAATGGCAAATGCCCCGATCTTCGGGGCATTTTCATTTCCAGAGCAGTAAAAAAGCTTCAATAATTTCAGCCATTTAGGAACTTTCCAAAAAACCGCAACTTGCATGTCGAGAATCCACGCGTCATGCAAATTGCATGATTTCGAAAATTTATCTAATTCATAACTTATTGATTTATAACGATTTATTGTCTTTCGAAAAGTTGGCACAGCGTTCGCAATATACCCAGTAACCCTGCTGACAAGACAACCAGCAGACTTTCCAGAAAAACAGGAGTTACTCGTATGAAGAAGTTCGCTATCACTGCCGCTGCTGCTACCGCGCTGACCCTGACCATGGCTTCCGGTGCCTTTGCACAATCCACCCAGGCTACTCAGGCTCCAATGACTCTGGCTGCTGGTGAAATGACCAAGGCTAAAGAAGCCACTTCCGATACCTGGATCACTACCAAAGTCAAAAGCGACCTGGTAACCGAAAAAGGCATTCCTGGTACCGACATCAAAGTCGAAACCAACAAAGGTGTGGTTTCCCTGTCTTCTGACGTCGCTGTCACCGAAGCTCAGAAAACCACCGCTGTGAACATCACCAAGAAAATCAAAGGCGTCAAAGCGGTCTCCGCTGACGGCCTGAAAGCCGAGTAAGGCATGACTTCTCGCCTGGACCGGGAGAAGACGCGACAGACGGGCCGAGCAATACGTCTGCCGCAACTTTAGAGTTCATGCGAACGGTCACACGGATGTGACCATTACGGGCCCCGACACTTGTGTCGGGGCCTGTTCTATTTGCTAGAAGCAAAAGATCGCAGCCTCCGGCAGCGCCTACAGGGAATGCATTTCACTGTAGAAGCTGCCGGAGGCTGCGATCTTTTGATCTTTCAGTTACCGCGCTTGCTGTTGATCTGCCGCAGGCGATTGCCTTCAAAGCGCAGGTATTGATACATGCCGTTGCTCGGGCCGTAGGTCCATTCCTCGACCTGAAATTCTTCGCGGCGGTTGGCGCTGCGCTTGTAGCCGAGGACATCGCGGCTGACCGGTTCGCCGCACTTCTGCAGCACTTCGCTGGCACGGTCGCCGAGACTGACCAGTTGGCTGCCACAACGTAGCGTGTCGGAGGCCAGCGCAGGGCTGGCGGCGAGCAGCAGCGTCAAAGCCACCCGCCATTTGCGGTTCATCATTCGGCGTCCAGATGCATTTGCGTCACGACCCGGCCATCGCTCTCAGCCTCGCCCAGATTGGCATCGATGAAGTACACCCGGTCGTCCGCCAATTGGCCTTTGTCGACGAGATAGTCCTTGATGCTGCTGGCGCGTTCCTGTCCCAACTGGCGCAGCAGGACATCGCTGGAACTCCAGAACTTGATCACGCCGTCACGCATTTTTCGCCGTGCGTTCTTCCTTGCCCAGATCCTTCCATTCGGCCGGCGGCTGGGTTTTCAGACGCGTGCGGTAGATGCCTTCGAGCAACGGGCCTTTCTCGTTCTCCGGCACTTGCAGCAGGGAAGCCTGGGCCGGCACCTTGTCGCCACGGCGCTGGAGCATCTTGTAGTAGTTGTACTGGTATTCGCGTTCCAGACGCTGTTCGGCCAGCAGCGGCCCGTCGCTGCTTTGCGCGGCGGTGCCTTCGATCTCCAGGCGCAGGGCCGGACGTTCCTTGAGCGCCTGGGACAGTTTGTCCAGCGCTGATTCGGCGTCTTTGCTCAGGTCGCTCGACCCGGGTGCAAAGGACACGGTGCCGAGGTCTTCAGAACCGCCACCGCTGACCAGTCCGCCAATCAGCTTGAACGGCGCGGCAGCGGCTTTGACGATCAGATTGCGCAGGGTCTGCCAGACAATCGGCATTACGCTGAATTGCGGGTTGTTGAGGTCGCCAGTGACCGGCAGTTCGATGGAAATCTTGCCATCGACGTCCTTGAGCAGGGCAATCGCCAGTTTCAACGGCAGGCTCACGGCATCCGGGCTGTCGACTTTCTCGCCGAGTTGCAGCTGCTCGACCACCACTTTGTTTTCAGCCTTCAACTGGCCCTTGGTGATCAGGTAGTGCAGGTCGAGATTGAGCCGACCCTTGCGGATGCGATAGCCGGCGAATTTGCCGGAATACGGGGTGAGCGTGGTCAGTTCGACGCGTTTGAAACTGGTAGCGATATCGAGGCTGGCCATCGGGTCGAACGGATTGACCGCACCTTTGATGGTCACCGGCGCATAGCGGTCGACCTTGCCCTTGACGTCGACGCTGGCCGGTTTCGCCTGACGGCTGTCGATGGTGCCGATCTGGCCGTTGAGTTGCTGGATTGCCGTGGCGAAGTTCGGGGTCAGGCTGAAGTCGGCGAAGTTGGCCGAGCCGTCATTGATCGCGATACCGCCAATGTGAATGCCCAGCGGTTTCGAGTGATTGGCGGGTTTGGCCGCTGCCGTTTTCGCCCCGGAATCGGCAGGTTGCGGGATCAGCAAATCATCAATGTTGGTGGTGCGGTCATCGTTGATCATGAACCGCACGTACGGCTGGAACAGGTTGACCTTGTCGATCGACACACTGTCACCGTGTTGATAGTTGATGCCTTCAACCACCACTTGCTGCCATTTGAGGAAGTCGCGGGTTTTCAGGGTGTCGAGGGTGTGCAGTTGATCGATCTGCGCGCGCCCGGTAACGCTGAGTGCCAGTGGCTCGGTACTCTTGAGGTTGACCTTGAGGTCACTGCCGAGCATGCCGCTGCGCAGTTCCAGGCGAATGAACGGATTGATGTAGGACTGCGCGACACGCAGGTCGATGTCCTGGGTCTTCACGTTGAGCTGGGCGGTAACCGGTGCGAGGTTGACCACGCCGTCGGCGTTGATCTTGCCTTGTTTGCCCAGACCGCTGTCGAGCCTGACCTTGAAAGGCGAACCGTTGAGGCTGTCAAAATCCTGCAGGTCGATATTCAGCGGCGTCACATCCAGCGCCACCGGCGGGTTGGCCGAACGGTCGGCGAGATGCACGGTGTAGTTGCGCAACTGCACATCCTTGAGCAGCACCTGCCAGGGCTTGCTCGGCGCCGCCGGCTCTTTCGGCGAGTCGGCGGCGGCCGGAGTGGTCTTGGGTTCGGCGGCGGCCTTGGCGGCAGGTTTTGACGGCTGACTGGCGAACAGTTTCTGCCAGTCGAGCTGGCCGTCGGCCTCGAGCGCGGCCCAGGTTTCCAGTTTGTTGCTGCGGATCTTGCCGACCACCACTTGCTGTTTGGCCAGGTCCAGCGAGGTTTCGCTGACATCGAGGCGTTCGAGTCTGGCCAGCGGACGTCCGTCCGGCGCCTTGATTGCGAACGGCGCAATATTCACCGCGACGTTGTTCAGCAGCAGTTCGGTTTGTTTCGACAGATTCAGTTTGTACTCGGTGCTGAGGTTGATCACACCGTCTTCGAGCACCAGCGGCAGCGCGTCACGCACATAGGGCCAGAAGGATTTCATCTTGCCGTCGGTGACTTTCAAGGTGCCTTCAGAGGTGAATGGGATCAGGCTGAAGTTGCCTTTCCAGTCGATCTGCCCACCGGCCGGGCCGGCAGCCACCAAGGTCATGTCGGCATTGTCTTCGGGCAGGGTGCTGAGGTTTTTCAGTTCGAAGTCGAGTTTGTCGTAAAGGAACTCGATGGGCTCGCTCGGCCGCGCGTCCTCGAAATGCACGTTGCCGCCGGCCAACTGAATGCGGTCGATGCGCAGCGGGAACGGCTTGGCATTCGGATCGGCCGGGGTCGGCTCGCTGGCGGGAATTTTGAACAGGCCCAGCAGATTGAGCTGGCCGTCCTTGGCGAAGAGGATTTCGGTCTTGGGCTTGTCCAGCTCGATATCGGCCAGGTGCAGTGCTTTGGTCCACAGGCTGTCGAGTTGCAGGTTGGCGTACAGCCGCTCGAAGCCGACCTGCTCCTTGCCCGGCTCACCGACGACCAGGCCCCACAGGGTGACTTCAAGGCTGAACGGATTGAGCTCGATGCGCTGGATGTGCGCAGGCACCGTGGCGTAGTTCGCCAGTTGCTGGTTGGCAATGCGCAGGGCAATGCCCGGCAAAATCAGAAACCCCAGCAGGCTGTAGAGGGCCAGAGCAGTCAACAAGGCGCCAATCGCGCGAATCAATCCTTTGGGCATGTGCGGCTTCATCTGTCTGAATCGGAGTGCCTTGGAGTATGGCACGCGATTCTGGTTCCGAAGTACATCGTGGGGGGCAGGATTGTTCAGATTGTTCTGTAGGACCAAGACACTGTGGGAGCGAGCTTGCTCGCGAAGGCTGCGGATCAGTCGAGAAATATGCTGACTGACGCGCCGCCTTCGCGAGCAAGCTCGCTCCCACATTGGATGGTTGCCAGTCCCGCAGGGGGGTTACAGCTGCAGGATCAGGGTCTTCAGCGGTGGCTGTTGATCCAGCGACGGGAAGTCGGCGCCCGGGGTCATCACGCTCCAGTCGCGGACCGGTCGCCCGGCCTTCTCGGCACAACGCAGCACCTGTTCACGCCAGTCGTCCATGCTGACTTTCGCCAGGTTGTTGCAGCAGATCAGCACGCCGTTGTCGGCGGTGGTCAGCAGCGCCGGTTTGAGCAGGCTTTGATAGTCGCGCAGCAGGTCGACGGTGCCGAACGCGCTCTTGGCCCAGGCCGGAGGATCGAGCAGCACCAGATCGTATTGGCGCTGTTCGAGGCGCTGATAGCTCGGCAGTTTCTGCCCGCGCCGCTGGCTGATCGGCAGCCCGGCGAGCTGACGGATCGCCGGGAAATAATCGGATTGGATAAATTGCATCTCGGGCAATTGCGGGTTGAGCAGGCCGTTCTCACGGCCGACCGCCAGATTGCCTTCGGCGAAATCCAGATTGCACACCTCACGCGCACCACCGGCAGCGGCACTCAGGCCGACGCCACAGGTGTAGGCAAAGAGGTTGAGCACGCTTTTACCCTTGGCGTGATCCTTGACCCAGCCGCGAGTGTTGCGCAGGTCGAGGAACAGCAGCGGATCCTGGCCGGCATGCCGCCCGCGCACGCGGTAGTTCAGGCCCCATTCGTGACCGACCAGATCCGCCAGCGCGGCGTCATCGGCTTTGTAGACATTGTCTTCGCGGTCGATCCGCGAGTTGCCGCGAGAGCGGTCGTTGTAGACCAGCAGGGTGTCAAACCCCAGGGTCTGGTTGACCATGGCGTGCAGTTGCAGCAGGTCGTCACGCTCCAGCGTCTGGTGAAAGCTCTGCACCAGCAGTTGCGGACCATAGCGGTCCACCGTCAGGCCACCGGCGCCTTCCTGGCTGCCGTGGAACAGCCGATAGCAATCGGTGCCCTGGCTGTGCAGCTCAGCGAGCAGATCCTGGCGTTGGTCGAGGGCGGCGCGCAGCGCCTGATTCAAGGAAGACATGCGTGCGCCTTGCTGGTGAGAATGTGGGCGCGGGAGTTTAGCAGCTTGGCGGGCAATCGAGTTGCGCCCTTCGCGAGCAGGCTCGCTCCCACACAGGATCTATGCTGCAAATCAATCTCCTGTGGG
>NZ_JABULD010000824.1:0-629 GCF_014060985.1 Pseudomonas sp. MD195_PC81_125 | reverse complement strand
TCCGTAGAGAGAGTTCCATGAGATATCCCCAGAAATACGTCCATTCAGGTTTCGACAGTTAAAGTCCGAGTTGCTAGATAGGCTTGTTGTTGTTATTGGACGAGTGTCCTGAGGTAACAACGTCGATAGGCCGAACTGTCGTCAATCAATAGACTAAGTTATTGCCGGAGAGGGTGTCTGACGAGTTCTAACAAGATGGCACTGTGCCAACTTTCAAACAATCAAATACAAGGCTGTTAGAAAAGGTCGTGGAGCAAGGGGTGAATAAATGATGTTGTGTTTGTTACTGTAGGAGGGGTGGAGGCAGGGAACTTTTATTTACCAGGGAGGTGAAGTCAAACAGAGTGCTCTTGTTGTTTTTGTAATCGCACTGTTTTCTGTTTGTTTTGTTCGCGGAGATCGTGCGTGTTTACGCAACGATTTCCTGGATGAGGCAATAACCGCGGTTTCTTACGGCACGGAACAATCGCTCCCCATTACTGGCGCTTTTGAACTTGTCCTGCAGGCGACTCAGGCACATCTCCAGGCCACGATATTGTTCCGGTTCACGGCCGATGCTGAGGATCAGATCGTCGCGGCTGACAACGCGCTCTTCGTGATGGAGCATTTTTGCGCACCAGCGCGGTTTC
>NZ_JABULD010000823.1:0-789 GCF_014060985.1 Pseudomonas sp. MD195_PC81_125 | reverse complement strand
ACGATCGCAATACAGCGCATCGTTACCAAAGTAGCGCATGACCGCACGGTACATGCCGAAACGGATGAAAAGCGGAATTGCGATGATCGGTGCACTGACGAACAGCCAGAAATGCGCCCTTAACGGATTGTACATATCGTCGATGCCGAGGCGGACGATAAATGCGAGCCAGAGAGACGCCCAGACCAGAAACACATCTGTGGCAACTTGAATCAGTCGTTTTTGCCTGCGTGGCAAACCCAGCAAAAAGGCGCGTAATTTATCCATAAACCTCAACCGACCTGCGCGTACTCTGCTAAATCCGCAATCATTGTACGTAATATTTTGACACCCTACCGATTTTGTCTATCAATCACCGGACAACGGTTTTGACTTCGAGTTCTCCTGCATGAAACTTCACCGCGAGGACCAGCAACGGAAGGTATGCAATTATCAGCCCCAATCCACCGTCCACCCTACCGGCTACTACGCAAAACGCTATGGGCAACAGCCACAGCACGTTGATCAAGGCAACGGCTGCTGTCACCGGCAGATGTCGCCCATATCGACGTGACGCATACTGATAAGCGTGACTTCTATGAGCCTCGTACACTTTGTCGCCGCGCAACAACCGTCGAAGCAACGTGAACGTGGCATCAACAATGAACACGCCCAGCAAAATAAGCCAAACCCAGAGGAAATCCGGATTTATCGACATTGCCTGCAATGACAGGACACCCAGGATCACACCCAGAAATCCGCTTCCCGCATCGCCCATGAAAATTTTTGCTGGTGGAAAATTCCACAGCA
>NZ_JABULD010000822.1:0-512 GCF_014060985.1 Pseudomonas sp. MD195_PC81_125 | reverse complement strand
CCGTTCCTGACGCCGCTGAAGCTGACGATGATGGTCTCGCTGTTCCTCGCGATTCCGGTGATCCTGCACCAGATCTGGGGTTTCATCGCGCCGGGCCTGTACAAGCATGAGAAACGCGTCGCCGTGCCGCTGCTGGTGTCGAGCATCCTGCTGTTCTACACCGGCATGGCGTTCGCCTATTACTTCGTGTTCCCGCTGATCTTCAAGTTCTTCGCCGCGGCCACCCCGGCCGGCGTGGAAATGATGACCGACATCACCAGCTACCTCGACTTCGTGATGACGCTGTTCTTCGCCTTTGGCGTCGCGTTCGAAATCCCGGTGGCCGTGGTGCTGCTGGTGTGGATCGGCGTGGTCGACGTCAAATACCTGAAGAAGATCCGTCCGTACGTGATCATCGGCTGCTTCGTGGTCGGCATGATCCTCACGCCGCCGGACATCTTCTCGCAGACCCTGCTGGCCGTGCCGATGTGGATGCTGTTTGAAATCGGCATTCTGTTCGGCAGCCTGGTCAG
>NZ_JABULD010000821.1:0-614 GCF_014060985.1 Pseudomonas sp. MD195_PC81_125 | reverse complement strand
TGGTCGAGCCTTTCTCTTTTCAGGTACGGTCATGGCCGTCGGTAGCGGCATCCTTGACGGTGGATGGGAGGCAATTAAAGGCGTTTGGGATGGAATCAAACTTGTCCTCGATATCCTTCAGGATCCTGGCAAATTTGGAAAAAAATTAGGCGAAGGTGCGCAAGAGCTAATTGATGTAGCAAAAACCGCCCCTGATGTCATGAAAAAAGCCATGCTTTTAGCCAGTGACGAAGCAGCGCTTTTTCTCATGATGCACACTGCGATTATCTGGCTGGCCAGCTTGCCACCGATGAAAACCGCAGGCGATGCCGCAAAGATGACTACAGCGGCTGTCGTGGGTATTGCCATCGACATCGTCATTTCCATCGTTTTGACAGTGGCAGCCGAAGGCACGGGGCTGATTTATCTCGTCGCACGAATCAAGAAATACGGAGAAATCGTCCTTAAAGCCGTTGTTAATTTTGTTAAGTCAATCTTTGAAATTATTAAAGGCTTCATGGCATACGTTACCAAGTATGTTCCAGTGGCCGCGCGCGGTATTGGAAGGCAAGTTAAACAAGGCGTAGTGCAAGTTCGATTCGATGGTAAGACAAACGCTCGCTAGGTACTGGGGC
>NZ_JABULD010000409.1:0-22955 GCF_014060985.1 Pseudomonas sp. MD195_PC81_125 | reverse complement strand
CTTGATTTTAAAAGATCAAAAGATCGCAGCCTTCGGCAGCTCCTACAGGGGGGGCATCTTTCAGGTGGGGCGATTTACCGGGTCGCGATTATCGTCATCCTCGGCGTGCAGAAAGATCACCCGCGGATGCTCCAGCGGCGCCAGCGGTGGCGGCAGCTCCGCAGGCTCCAGTGGCCGAAAGTTCAGCACCACATGGCTGATGTCACCTTCCTGATCGTTGTGGATGGTCATCACCCCCGGCGTGCGCAGTTTCTGCAAGCGCTCATCGCACAGGCGGAAGCTCTTGCTCAGCCCTTCATCATCGACCACCGGCGCCGGCAATCGACGCTGGGCGAAGCTTCGGCTTTTGCGCTGTTGATAACGCGCCCAACCAATCAGGATCACCGCGTTGACCAGCGCCACCCACAGGTAGATCTGCAACGTCCCCAGCGCCTCGAACGCCGAGTTGTCGATGCGTGGCCCACCGGCGTGGGTTTCGATCAGCGGCCACAGCCCGCGTATCAGCAGGAACAGCAGGCCGACCCAGGCCAGCACGGTGAGAATCACGTCGATCACGACCAGGAACGGTCGCTGGCGGGTCCGGATGATTTTCATTTGATGACCTCCTCTTCGTCGTCGCCAACCGGTTTGATGCCCCGATCAGGACTGACCCAGCGCGCACGCTTCTGATGTTGGCCAAACAAGACCTTGGGGAAGCTGACCAAGGTGGTGAGCAGACTGACCAGCCAGAAAGCGATCGGGTACCAGACGACCCAGAACATGGTTCGGCCCAGACCCGGCTCATAGCGCCGGTCGATAATGATGCTGACGGCGAACTGCACCAGACAGACGAAGGCCAGCAGCAATCCAGTGAACGCCGGGGGCATCAGGTGATGCACGGCAATCGACTCCGGCATGACGACGAACTTGCCAACGGCCCAGAAGATTACCGACAGCAGAAAGGTGAAGGCCCAACCGGTCGAAAGGCAATACTCGAACAGCAGCGGCCACAGGTAACGATGGCGGTACTGCCAGATGCCGCGGATGTTCTTGAACAGCACCTCGGCACCGCCCTGGGCCCAGCGCAGGCGCTGCTTCCACAGACCACGCAGGGTTTCCGGCATGAGGATCCAGCACAGCGCGCGCGGCTCGTAAAAGATGCTCCAGTGATCGAGTTGCAGCTTCCAGCTGATGTCGATGTCTTCGGTGATCATGTCCGGGCTCCAGTAGCCGACGCGGTTCAACGCGGTACGGCGGAACGCGACGATCACCCCGGACACGGTGAAGATCCGCCCGAACACCCGTTGCGTGCGCTTGATCAGGCCGATGATCGAGGAGAACTCACCGACCTGCACCCGCCCGACCAATGTCGAACGTGTACGGATACGCGGGTTGCCGGTCACCGCGCCGAGGCGCGCGTTGTCGAGCATCGGCGCCACCAGATAGGCCGCCGTGTTCGGTGCCAGCAGCGCGTCGCCGTCGATGCACACCAGATATTCGCTGCGCGCAGCAATGGCGCCCATGCGCAGGGCCACAGCCTTGCCCTGGTTTTCCGCCAGGTGCAGCACCCGCAGGCGTGGGTCTTCTTGGGCGAGCCGGTCGAGCACTTCGGCGGTGTTGTCCTTGGAACCGTCGTTGATCGCGATGACTTCGATGTTCGGGTAATGCTGGGCCAGCGCCGCGTGAATGGTATCGGCGGCGTTTTCGCCTTCGTTGTAGCAAGGGATCAGGATCGAGATCAGTGGTTCGCCTTCCAGTGGCGGCGGCAGGGTGTCGTCCTTCCACGGCCAGTGGCGTTCCCAGTGCAGCCAGAAATACAGGCCACCGGAAATCCACAGGCCGGACATGAACAACGGGTAGAAGAACACGAAGTCCATCAGGAACTGCCCGGTGACCAGGAAGATCAACCCCAGCGGCACGCCGAGGACGAGCGCCAGAACAAGCAGGGCTAACAGTCTATCCAGCATGTCATGGGTTCCATTTGTTGGAGAGCGCAGGCCTTACGGTTTTCAGGTCCGGCAGGTTGTCGAGGAAGTTGTCCGGGTAGTAACCAAAACTGGTCGCCCCCTGACGCTTGAGCCGGCCCATCCAGTCGGCCAGTTGCGCGCCGTCGATGTCGGCCTGATCCTTTTTCGTCCAGTCGCGGGCTTGCAGTTCGAACACCGTGCGGTCCAGAGCGCCGGGGCGCTGCTTGATCTTCGCCACCAGGTCTTCGAGCCACGGGCCGGATTGCGCCTGGGTCTGTTTTTCCATCAGCGGCATGGCCATCGGCGCCGTCCAGTCGTAGGTCACGAGGAAGTCGTCGAGGTTCTGCGCAAACCAGGCTTCGCTCTGCGGATTGAGCACCGGCTCGGCGAAGATGTTGCGTGCGGTCAGCACCTGCGGGCCACGGATCGCACGGACCTTGGCGGTCAGCTCATTGGTGAAATCGATCAGGTATTTACTCTTGAAGCGCGTCCAGCGTTGCATCGCCGCCGGATCATCTCGAAGCGCAGCGATTGACCCCGGCAAGCCGTGCGCGGCATAAGCTTTCAGGGCCTCGGGGCTGGCGTCTTCGAAGTCCGAGAGCACCGCGTCGTCGTGGTACAGAATGCCGTCCACCGAGGTCAGGCGCGCCACGTCTTCGTAGATTTCACCGATGATCCGCCGTACTTGCGGATCGAACGGCGACAGGCGCTGATACTGGTCCGGATCGACCGCGGTGCTGCCGGTCTTCGGATCCCAGCGCGTGACACGCGGCAGTTTCGCATCGAGGCCAAAACTCAGCACCGGCATCCAGGCGAAGACTTTCACGTGCGCCCGAGTGCGCAGTTGCCAGGCAACGCGGTCGAAAATATCGGCGCGCACCGGCAGGTGACGGTTGGGGAAGTACAGCGAGTGCACCAGCCCGTCGCCCTTCGGATCGGCGAAGGCCTGCAGGAACACGGTGTTGGCACCCATGTCGGCCATGCGCTGGATCAGCTTGCCGAGGTTGATTTCCTGCTGCGCCGGGTCCGGGTCGTAAACGTTGTCCAGATCGACGTGCACCACACGCATGGCGAAATCCGCTTGCACGCCGACGATGCTGTTGGCGAAATGCTCGCCGTCAGGATCCGAGGCCACCAGGAAGCGCGGACTGCTCATCAGGTTGTCGAGGGCGTCGAGACCGTCGTCCAGGGTCAGGGCCATTTCGTAGCCCTGCTCGCCGACCACGGCCAGCGAAGTGCCGTCCGCCGTGCCGTACGGCCAGACCCAGATGCGCGGTTTCTTGCCGGTGACCTTGCGGATTTTTTCCGAGATGGTCGCCACGTCATTGCTGATTCGAGCGCGGAACTGTTCTTCGGACTCATAGCGTTTGGTGAGCGGATCGTAGCGTCGGGTGGCCGCCGCCGGCTGCATGTTGCCTTGCGGGTTGGCGAGGATGCCTTTGTGGCTGGCGTCGGTGTGCGCGGCGATTTCCACCAGCCCTGACTGCGAGATTTCCCGCACCTGATCCCAGGTCAGAAAGTCCGAACGTGCGCGGGGGGCACCGGCAAAATCCACCGGTTGATTGAGCGGCGTGTCGATCCACACGCCGACCGGCGCCAGCAGAGCGTGCCAGTTGTAGGCGCGCAGCACCGGCAGCACGCGGGTGTAGAAGCTTGAATAACCATCGTCGAAGCTGAGCAGGATCGCTTTGGCCGGCAGTTCCGGGCCGCCCTTGCGCGCCGCCATGATCTGATCGACGGTGACCGGTTGGTAGCCGTTCTCCCGCAGCCACGCGAGCTGCTCGATCATGCGTTCGGTGCGCACCGCCACCACCGCCTGATCGGGGTCGCGGTCTTCGATATCGTGATAGGCGATGCCCAGCACATGGTTTTTCGGCCAGGGTTTTTCACTGGCCGCTACGGGACGTTGCGACGGCGGCGCGAAGGCCGGGGCTTGCTGGGCGCAGGCGCTGATCAGCAGCACTCCCAGCAGAAGGATGAAACGCGTCATCAAAGGCATCTTCAAACTCTTCTAGAAGCGGAAAGTGAGGTCGACGAGCAGACGCAGATCGGTCTCCCCGATCACCGTCGTAGGGCCGGTTGATCACACTGAACAAACCGCCCACCTCGAACACGTCGTTCCAGGCATAACGCTGGCCGTAGCCGAGCATTGCCATGCCGCCAGTGCCGTGATCACGCTGGCTGTAGGTGCCTGCACCGGCCTGGAACTGCTGGCTCCACGAGGTTTCGTAACGGTGGTAGAGCACATGGTTGACGTTGACCGTCGGCATCACGCTGAAGTCCGATTTCGGGTTGAAGTACGGCACATCCTCGGACTTGGAGTTGTGGCTGGTACCGACTTCCAGACCGGCATCGACCTGCACGTTCGGCGCGCTGTAGACGCCCTCGCGCCCGGTGAGCAAAGCTTCGACGCGGTTATTGCCGTCGCTGAAGTGCGACGGACTGACCGACAGCCGCCACTCGCGACTTTCGTCGGCGCGCCAGCGAATGAACGCGTTGCCGCCGTTGGCCTTGATGTCACTGTTGAGCGCCCGCAACGGCGTCTCGGCCGACAGATAGGCGAAGCTGCCGCCGTACTGCCAGTGGTCGTTGATGTCGCGGGCAATCGCGATGCGCGCGCCCTGTTTGGCGCCGTAACCGTAATCGTGGTTGGAGACCTCGGCTTCCAGGCTCATGTCGCGGGTACGACGCTCCAGGCCCACGCGCTGGAAGCGGTCGGTACCGGTGCCTTCGGCGAAGTCGCCGGTGGCATACCCGGCGCCGACGAACACCCGCCAGTCTTCATCGATCGGCGGGCTGTACAAAGTGCTCTGGATGCCGAAATCGCGGCTGCCACTGACCGCGCCCGCACCACTGCCGCCGCCTCCGTTGGCCTTGCCGCCATAGGCTTCGACGCGCAGTTCGGACATGTCGTGCACTTCGCGCTCGCGGGCTGCACGCTGTACCTGACGGTTGTCCGGAAAACGCGCGACCACGTCATCGGTCAGCGCATCCATCTGCCGCCATTCTTGCAGGGACATCGCGGTGCGCGCCTGAGCGAGTTCCAGGCCCATGTCGCGCGGGACCATGCTCTCGGTTTCCTTGAGCTGGGTTTCCGCGCGGCGTGGCCATTGCCGGGCCAGGTACAGATCGGCCTGCGCCAGGCGCAGGCCGATGTTGCCCGGGGCCTGATCGACCAGGGTTTGCAGACGTTCCTCGCCGTGCGGCAGGTCGGAGCCGTAGGTGCCGGCCTGCGCCGCGAGTTGCTGCGCGTCCATCCATTCGTCGTTGGGGTTGCCGATCGGCAAGCCCTTGAGTTCGACGCGCGGCTTCTGGGCCTTGGCCAGGTCCTCGGCGACGTTGCGCGCTTCATCGGCGCGATCGCTTTCCAGCAACGAGTAATACACCGCGGTGGTGTCTTCGAGGCGATCACCGACATCGGCGTCCGGGGCCGACAGCACCTGGCGATACAGGTCGGTAGAGACTTCTGGCTGGCGCTGATCCAGATACGACGCGGCGACCCAGCGCAAGGCGTAGGTCGGAATCTTCACGCCTTGGCTTTGCAGCTTCTGGTATTCATTGATCACGTCAGCGGTGCGCGCCCGGGCCTTGAGTGCACCCATGCGGTCGATACGCCAGCGAATCACGTCATCGTGGGCGCTGGCATCCGGGGTCCAGGTGGCGAGCAGTTTGTCGTAATCGGCCAGCGCGCGGTCGGCGATCACGTAGCGTTCTTGTTCACTGCGGGTGGCGAGTTCGGCCAGACGCACGCGTTCGGCGGCCAGATCACCTTCGAGGCGGCGCAGGGTGACCGGGTCGATCAGCCCCGGACGTTGATTGGCCAGACGCAGCGCCGGTTCCGGCAGCCGCGCCTTTTGCAGGGCGACCACGTATTCGCGGGCGACCTCCGGCTTGCTGCCGGCACGGATAAACGCTTGATCGTATTCAAACAACGCGTCGTACTGCTTGCCGGCGCGGGTCAGGGCATAGCCCAGGGCAAGGCGGCGCGAAGGATCGTCGGGTTTGGCGGCGACCAGCGCCTTGGCGCGGGTCACGGCTTCGTCGGGTTTGCCCGCGTCAGCCTGAGTCAGGGCCAGCCCCAATTGCAGGTCAGCGTTGTCCGGCTCCAGCGCCAGCGCCTTGTTGTAGACCTGAGTCGCCTGATCCCAACGCTTGAGGTTGCGATAGGCCCGTGCCGTGGCGGTCAGTGCCTGCACCGGCAGCACCCGGTCACGGCCCTGGGTTTCATAGACCTGCACCACTTCGGCATCGAGGCCGGCCCAACTGGCGATCTGCAGGTGATCGCTGATCTGGCCAGTGGTCGACTGCCCCGGCGGCACCTGGCGCAGCACATTCAGCGCGGGCGTGGTCTGCCCGGCACGGGCATCACGCACCATCTGATCATAGGGCGTGTCGGCAAACGCCAGTGCCGGCCAGAGCAACTGGCTGCACAGCGCAACACGAAACAACGGGCGTAAACCACGATGTAGAACAGGCACATCAATACGCGGCATTCGTCAGCATCCTTACATGGCCAGCCGGGTCGCAATGCCCCCCTTGCCCATTCGTAACGGAGGCTGAGCCAACAAAGACCCAGCCAAGCTTAGTCAGGCAGTCTTGCATGCAAGCGTAGTCGAATATTCAGAACACAATAATTGTTCAGAATCGTGCCGCCGGCTCAGTGCAAAACCCGAATGCCAGACAGCAAAACGCCCGGCGTCCGCGAATCCAGAGGCCGGGCGTTGCTATTTAGAGCGCAGGATTACTGCACTTGCGTGACGCCAGCGAACTTGCTCATCAGGAAGCCGACGAACTGCTCGACGGTCATTTTCTGGCCGTTGAATTCCACCTGGTTGGCGGCGTAGTGCAGCTTGGTCACGACATTGGTGCCGTCGACGGTCGCCAATTGCGAACCGACTGCCATCCCGGAGAACATGTCGGCGCCGGCGCTGGCCTGGTCGACGATGGCTTTGGCGTCAGTCTGACCGTCGAGCTGCGCCTGCACGCTGAGCAGATCGATCAGCATCGGCTTGGACACCTGAATATTCAGGTCCAGCAGCGCGATCAATTGCTTGCCCAGTTGATCCGGCGGCAGGTCCATCGACTGCGGTTTGGTCAGATCAATCACCAGACTGGCGCGGCTTTCACCGTTGGCGGTTTTCAGCGACAGGTTTTCCAGCGCGATCTGTGGGCTGGCGGCCAGCAGTTTCTGCAGGTCAGCCTTGACCTGTGCCGATTCGGCTTCGGTCAGGTTCAGTTCCGGTGCCGGCAGACCGGCCTCGGCAGCCGCCGCCGCTTCCTTCTCGTACGGCTGCAATTTGGTCTGGTAGATCTGCATCAGCGACATCGTCGACGGGATGTCGAGATTTTTCAGGCTCATGGCCATGTTGGCCGAACCGATTTTCTTGTCGTTGAGGGTGACTTCACCGACCTTGTAGTCAGCGCGGCCCGAAGCATTGCTGCCGCTCTCTTCGGTGAGGTTCTTCATTTCGAAGTTCTTCACACCGAGTACCGACTGCTTGGGCCCGAAGGTGGTTTTGCTGTTGGTCAGCTCCAGGGTGTTTTCCCCGGTGTAGTAGCCGTAGCTGCTCTTGGCGAGGTTGCTGGCCAGGGTCAGACCGTTGAGTTCGACCTGCACCGGCGCCTGGTCCTGGGCCACGGTGACCAGTTTCAGGCTGTCCATGTAGCCGTCAGCCTTGACCTTCTGCGCCTTGGCACTGGCGGAGATGTTCATGGTCAGGCCGGAGAATTTCAGGCTCGATTGCTCATCCAGTGCGGTTTCCAGTGGCAGCAGTTCGACGCTGCTGGTGGTGGACTCGTCGTAGCCGATGCTGGTCACGCCCTTGACGGGTGCGGCCCCCTTGGTGGCGGCAAACCATTTTTCGGTGGCCGGGCTCTTTTCCAGCTCGTAATTGCTGGTGGCCATGACCGGCAGCCACTTCAGCGACACCAGACGCGAGAAGGGCAACGGGCCGTGTTCGATGTGGTCGACGAACAGCAACTCGACCGGCTTGTCACCGAACATCTCGCCCTCGCCCTTGAGGCGGTAGTGCGCGGTGCTGGTGAAAGTGTGGCGTTCCAGCGACACCAGTTCCAGCGATGCGGTGCCATTGGAACCGGCCATCGCGGTCTGCAGCTCCTGGTTGGCGTTGGTGACGGCGTTGTTCAGCACGCCTTCGATCCTGGTTCCGGTGTACCAGGCCCCACCCGCGCTGATCGCACCGATGGCAACAACAATCCCGAGAAGCACGCCTGCTGATTTATTCATGAATGACCTGATCAATGTCCGTGGCTGTAAGTGTGGTCGTCTTCCCTGAACCCGTGACCGGGTTGCGGCTCGACTCCGCTGAAATTAGCGGTGGAGATTAGCACTGGCAGCGCGAGGCGGCCCAATGTTTAAAGGTTAAAGAGTGTCTATGGACACGCGCAAAAGCAAAAAAGATCGCAGCCTTTCGGCAGCTCCTACAGGGAACGCATTCCTTTGTAGGGAGCTGCCGAAAGGCTGCGATCTTTTGCTTTTCAGGAATACTGGACCTCGATCTCATCCAGTTGATGATCAAAGCTCTTCAACCGCGCCGTCCAGGTATACACCAGCACTTCAAAGTCGCGGTCGATCACCGCCCCGCCCGGCCCGTCGGCTCGGGGGTCGCAGAAATCCAGCTGATAGCGTTCGCGGGCCATGGCCGTGGCGACATCCGACAGTTCGCGGGCATTGTTGAGCCAGTGCCAGCCTTCATCGGCGATCTGCTTGTCGAGTTCCAGACACTGTTTTTTCAAGGCTTCGAGGCTTTTTTCCAGCGGCGTGCCGGTCAGTTCGCCCATGACTTCGGCGAAGGTGCGTCCCGGTTGCCAGTAGCTGCCCCAGAAGTAGCGATCGAACACGGTTTCGACCCGGCGCAGGGCGACTTTGGTGTCCCAGATCAGCACCAGGGTCTTGCCTTGTTCAAGTTGGCGTTTCTTGACCCGCTGCACCTGGATCGACGCCCAGGCCACGACGACAATTGCCATCACCGCGATCAACGCCGTGGCGCTGTCGAGGAAGACCATGGCCTTGTCGATCTGATGGGCCAGCATGATGCCGTAGAAATAGGTGGCCGACAGCAGCACCAGCGCTACCAGGGCGCACCAGAAGCCGAGAGCGTAAGGGTTTTTCATTATTGGTTTCCCCTAGACCAGCGCTAGCGATGTGCGCTGAAAGGGTGCGTTGCACGGGGCACCCTTTCAACACTTCAAAGCATAGCAACGGCTTCAGGGTTTGCTGGTGCTTGAGGCTTGCGTTCGTCCGCTTTCCCAGCCGCCACCCAGGGCGAGGAACAAATCGATCTGGCTCATGGCAACCTGGGTGTTGGCAGCGGCCAGTTGCGCGGTGACATCGGTGTAGGTGCGGGTCGCCTGCAGGTCGGCGAGGAACGACTCGCGCCCGGCCTGGAAGAAGCGATGGGTCTGGTCCGCTGCCAGTTTCGCCGACTGCTCGGCATCGGCCAGGGCGTCGCGGCGTTGCAGCAGTGCGCTGTACTGGGCCAGACCGGTCTGGGTTTCGCGGATGGCGTTGAGCACCACGCCGTCGAAATGCGCCAGTGCGGCCTGGGTGTTGGCCTCGGCTTCACGGATCCGCGCACGGGCGCCGTTGGTCGGCACCTTCCAGCTCAACGACGGACCGAAGCCCCAGCGGTTGGTCGACGGATCGCCCAAGTCGTCAATAAGACCGACGGTGCCGATGGTCGCGCCGATGCTGATGTCCGGATACAGCTCGCCCGTGGCGACGCCGATGCCCGCTGTCGAGGCCGCCAAGCGACGTTCCGCCTGACGGATATCGGGACGACGCTTGAGCAGCGCCGCACCGTCGCCCACCGGCACCAGTTGGGCAATTTTCGGCAGCTCGGCACAAGTGGCGGTACCGGCCGGCAATTGCTCGACCGGTTTGGCCAGCAGCATCGACAGGCGGAACAACCCGGCCTGACGCGCTGCCTCATAGCGCGGCAGGTCGGCGCGCAACGACTTGAATTGGGTTTGCGAACGGGTGACCTGGGTTTCATCACCACGCCCGGCATCGCGCAGACGCTGGATCAGCGTGGTGCTCTGCGATTGCAGGTCGAGGGAGTGCTGGGCAATTTCCCGCTCTTCGTTGGCCGCGCACACCTGGGTGTAGGCGCGAACCACGTCGGCCACCAAAGTGATGCGTGCGGTGTCAGCCGCTGCTTGAGTCGCATCGGCGTTAGCCTTCGCGCCTTCGATACCGCGTTGCAGGGTGCCCCACAGATCGAACTGATAAGACGCGCTGATGCCAATATCGCCGACGTTGTCGACCGGGACTTTTTCCGGCAGCAAGAACGCCTGCCCGGATTCCTGCAAACGCTGCGCGCCCATCTTCACGCCCGCGCTCCAGCCACCCGCCGCTTCGGCTTCATCGACTTGTGCGCGAGCCCGTTGAAGGTTCGCCGCCGCTACGCGCAAATCAGTGTTTGACGCCATGGCTTGCTGCACCAGTTGATCCAGTCGCGGATCCTTATACAGCCGCCACCAGTCCGCCGGCACCGGCGCCGACACCACTGGTTTGCCGTCCACCGCCAGCTCGCCCTGAAAATCCTTGCGCTGCACCGCCGCATCAGCGGGCAGATGATAGTCCGGCCCGACCATCTGACAGGCCGAGAGCATCATGCCCAACCCGGCGATCATCAGGGCCCTGTTCATTGCGCGGGCTCCTGGGTTTTGTCGTCGATGATCGACACGGTCGCGGTCCTACCGGCGATCATGCGGAAATCTGCCGGCACCTCGTCAAAGGCGATGCGCACCGGAATCCGTTGCGCCAGGCGCACCCAGCTGAACGCCGGGTTGACGTTGGGCAGCAGGTTGTTGCCGCTGGTGCGGTCGCGGTCTTCGATACCGGCGACGATGCTTTCGACATGCCCACGCAGCCTGGCCTTGTCGCCGATCACGCGGATATCCACCGACTGCCCGACATGAATACCGTCGAGTTTGGTTTCTTCGAAATAGCCGTCGATGTGGAACGAGTTGCTGTCGACCACCGACAATACCGGACGCCCGGCGGTGACGAATTCCTGCACTCGCGGCGCACGGTCGTTGACGTAACCGTCCACCGGGCTGCGGATCACCGAACGATCCAGATTGAGCTGCGCGCTGTCCACCGTCACCAGCGCTTCGGCCAGCGCCGATTGCGCCCGGGCGACTTTCGACTGGCTTTCTTCCAGTTGTTCGGCCGGCACCAGATTGCCCAGACCACGGTTACGCTTGGCTTCACGCTGCGCCTGGGCCAGGGTTTCTTCGCGATCGGCGACCGCCGCTTTAGCCTGACGCAGGGCCAGTTTGAAGCGGTCCTGGTCGATGCTGAACAGCACCTGGCCGCGTTTGATCAACTGGTTGTCCTTGACCTCGACCTGCTGGATCAGCCCGGACACGTCCGGGGCGATCTGAATAATGTCGGCGCGAATGTGGCCGTCACGGGTCCACGGCGCAAACATGTAATACATCACCATGCGCCAGACAAGGACGACGGCGAAAGTCACGATCAGCAGGGTCAGGACCACGCGACCGATAGTCAGAAACGGTTTTTTCATGTCATCAGGTATCGACTGAGTGAGTCCACGCCGTACAGCATCACGGCGTAGAGGGCCACGTTGAACAATGCCCGGTGCCAGACCAGACGGTAAAAGTGCAGGCGCGTGAGCACGCCATGCACCAGCACAAACAACACATAGGTGATGCCCATCAACACCAGCAGGGTCGGCAGGAAAATGCCGCTGATATCCAGATCACCAATCATAGGGGCGCTCCATCGGGCAGCGGTTCTTCGGCATCGCCCGTGCTGACAAATTCCACGCCGGGCAACAGCGCCAGGCGCAAACCGCTCAGGGCATGCAACAGGTTTAGCCGGGTTTCTTCGTCGCCGTGGCCTTTGAGCGCGCGGCGGGCGCGGTCCATGGTCATCAGCAGCGGGCTCGGTGCCGGCAAGCGTTCGCCGGCCTTGAGGCAAGCGCGGAAATACTCGCCGACCTCGGCCACCACTTGCTGCAGCAGGGCCTTCGGCGCGCCGCTGACTCGTGGCGTGTAAGCCAGCAGATCGAGCAGGTTCAGGCCGACACGCACTTCACGCATGGCAATCCCGGTGTCCTGTCCGGTCATGGCCAGACGCGGCAAGTGCTGCATCAGACGATCGAGCAACTGCACGCCCAGATGCCGATGTTCGGCCAGATTGGCCGGCTCGGTCATGCGCACGATGTCTTTCCAGCTGAAGCGGGTCAGACGTTTGGCGGCCAGCTCGACGCCGAACGGGCGGGCGATCAGGGTCCAGATAAACGCGAACAACAGGCCCAGAGGGCCGGCCAGGTTGGAGTTCACAAAGGCGAAGAAGTCCGCGTCGTACGCGCCCTGAATGCTGATGAACGACGAGGTGTTGACCAGCGTCAGGAGCATGCCGAGGAAGAAGCGTGGCTGCACCGTCAGGGTGCCGACACAGATGAACGGAACCGCAAACGCCAGTACCAGCATCGGGAAATCGTGCAGGTTCGGCAGAATCAGGAACAGATAGAGACTGGCGAACAGCACCGACATCCCGGTCCAGAAAAAGAACCGGTAGATCTGTGGCGCCGGGTCGTCCATCGAGGCGAAGAAACTGCACGCTACCGCTGCCAGAATCACCGCACTGCCGCCGTCCGGCCAACCCAGCAGAATCCACAGCACCGAAGCGACGATGATCGCCAGAACGGTCGAGGCCACCGAATACAGCATCATCCCGCGGTCGAGAAATGGCGTCAGCCGCCCGAGGCGCCAGTGCCGGTAAACCGCGCGCCAGCTGTCCTGGCGCTCGCAGAGAATCGCGTCCTGCAAACTGCGGCAGTCCTGCCACAGATCGATGAATTCACCGAGGCGATAAATCGCGTTGGAGAACAGCAACTGCTTGCGATCTTCCAAGGCCTCGCAGCTTGGTTGCAGGGCCTGGAGTTGATCCTTGAGCGCCTGCCAACGCGCCAGATCAGCGTCGTTATGGGCGAGCCATTCCTGGGTCGCGGTCAGCAGCGGGGCAAACTTTTCCACCAGTTCCGGCGTGCGTCGCTCAAGGGCGTAGAGCGAGTCTTCCAGAGCGTCGATTACCGGCAAGAGGTGGATCATCCGCCCGCGCAGTTCCTTGGTGTTGCGCACGGTTTGCGGTCGAGCGCCTTCGTGGGGCAACTGGCCGATCATCAATTCGAGGCTGTTGAAATTGGCGACCATGGCCATGCGCAGCGTGGCGATCTGTTCAGGCTGCACGTCGCGGCTGAGAAACTTCAGGCTGTAGGTGGTGGCGTCGGCGAACCACTTGCCCACCGCGTCGTTGAACACCGGCGCCAGGCGACGCGGCCAGAACATCGCGCCGACCACCGCCGCCACGGCGATACCGAGAAAAATCTCTTCGGTCCGCGCTTCCGCCACGTCCCACACCGCCAGCGGATTATCCACGGTCGGCAAGGCGATCAGCGGCAAGGTATAACCGGCCAGCATCAGTGCGTAGTTATTGGCGGTACGCAGGTGCAGCGACAGGAACAGCAAAATCCCCGTCCACAAGGCAATTACCACCACCAGCACATACGGACTCTGCACAAACATCGGCACGAACAGCACCGCCGCCGCCGCGCCGAGAAAGGTACCAATGGCGCGGTACAAAGCCTTGGAACTGGTCGGGCCGAGAAACGGGCTGGAGACGATGTACACCGTGGCCATCGCCCAATACGGACGCGGCATTTGCATGAGCAAGGCGATGTACAGCGCAATCATCGACGCTGCAAAGGTGCGGACCCCGTAGAACCAGTCACGGGCAGGCGGGATGCCAGAGAAAAAACCGTTCAAGAATTAATCACCACAGGCGGATTGGCCGCCTCAAAAGCTCGCAGTACCCGAAGCGTAGCTTCCAGATCACTCTGGTCGATGCCTTCGAGCACTTCATGACGCAGACGCACCAGTTCGCTTTCCACCGCTTGCACCAGTTCACGGCCGGTGTCGGTCAGGCTCAGGCACTTGGCCCGACGATCCTGCGCATCTTCGGTGCGGCAGACGTAGCCGGCGTGGCACAACTGGTCGAGCAGGCGTACCAGCGACGGACTTTCCATCCCGGCTGCCTGCGCCACTTGCACCTGACGTACACCCTCGCCCAACCGCCCGATCATCAACAACGGCACGGCGCAGGCTTCGGAGATTCCATAGTTGACCAGCGTGGTCTGGCAGATCTTCCGCCAATG
Organism: Pseudomonas sp. MD195_PC81_125; assembly: GCF_014060985.1. Lineage (NCBI taxonomy): Bacteria > Pseudomonadati > Pseudomonadota > Gammaproteobacteria > Pseudomonadales > Pseudomonadaceae > Pseudomonas > Pseudomonas sp. MD195_PC81_125. The sequence goes on along the minus strand of NZ_JABULD010000409.1, from coordinate 8,800 downwards.
CCTGGCGGCCACCACCATGGCACTGCTGATGTTCATCTGGAGAGCGTCGAGGGAATTCGGCACGGGAAAATGCACACTGTTAGTTTGCTAACTATCAATATCGCATTGGCGGTGAATTTCAGTCAAGTTTTGAAACAAATCTTCTCTGCAGAGAATTTGGGTTTTACTCAGTCCTACAAAACCCGCCCCTTGCGCAACAACACATCCAGCTGATCCACCACCTCCGCCCAATCCGCATCATCAAGAATCTCGCCGCGCAAGAAATCCGCCTGACTTTTACTCCAGAAAAACGCGTCCGCCAGGTGCAGCTCGGGTTTGAGCGGTGAATGGGTGGCGATGAATTGGTCGATGCTGGTCGGGTCGTCGCCCAGTCCCAGTTGTTTGAACAGGGACGGCAGGCTGTGGGTGGGCTGCTCCATGGAGGACTCCTTCAAGAATTCGGTGGGTGGAGATTATTCGCGAGCAGGCTCGCTCCCACAGGGGGAACTCGATCAACCTGCTCGCGAAGGCGCCGGCAAAAACGCTACAGGTCCTACTGACTCAACTCCCGCACCTCGGCATGCGGCACCATTTTCAGAAACTCGGGCATGCTCATGTGCAGCAGGTAGTTGTGGTTGCCGGCTTCCAGGTAAATGTCTTTCTGCCGGGTCAGCAGCGGGTCGATGACCATGTCCAGGCCGTAGGAATCACCCAGCGGCGGCACCGCGCCGCGTTCGCAGTCATCGAAGATGTGCGCCAGGTTGCTTTCCCGGGTGATCTGCCATTCGCCGCGGCTGCGCACTTTGCTCAAATCCAGGTGCCGGCTGGCCGGCAGCACGGCCATCAGGTAATGCCCGTGGTGGTCGTCGAGAATCACCGACTTGGCCACGCGCTCGGCGGGCACCCCGGAAACCCGTGCGGTTTCCAGACTGCTGGCGGAGTGGCGGTGGGCCACGATGTCATATTCGCAATGCGCCCGGTTCAGGCTGCTTTGCACTTTTTTTGCCATACGCATGCTGCACCTCGGTGTCACGCGGAACGTTGTGCCTGTTCTGCTGAGTCTAGTTCGGCGAGGCTCAGGCGAAGGGAAATCCGCTCACTGGACACATCTGCTCATTGAGCAGAATTCATTCAGCGCCAGGCTCAACTAGACTTAAGGAAACACCCCCATGACTCTCCCGGAGGGTCACGTGAACAGCCGATGTTGTCTGTTTTTTCTGATACTGCTGGCCAGCGGCCCGGCCCTCGCGGCTGACGTCCCGCTGACGGCGGTCAATCCGGTCGGCCTGTGGCTGATCACCCTCGGCATTGCCTTTCTGATTGCCGAAGCCGCGCTGCCCAACTACGGGGTCATCGGCCTTGGCGGGATCATCATGTTCGTCATCGGCGCGCTGATCCTGAGCAACGCCGAGGTGCCGGTACCGATGATCATCGGCCTCGGCCTGCTGAGCGCCCTGCTGCTGATCGCCTTGATCGTCCGCGCCTTGAAAACCCGCCCCCGCCATACTGTCAGCGGCGATGCCGGGCTGGTCGGCAGCGTGACGGCGGTGACCACCGTGCAAGCGCAAAACGCCCACAACGGCTGGGTGCATTTGCAGGGTGAACACTGGCAAGTGCACAGCGCCACACCCTTGCACACCGGACAATCGGTGCGCGTGGTCGGGCGTAAGGGCTTGTTGCTGAAAGTCGCCGCGACTGACGCGGTGCGACACGGAGAGTGATCATGGGTCTGCAAATCGGTTTTGTTGCACTGCTGCTGTTGGTGATTGCACTCGCCGGCTCGACCTTCCGCATCCTGCGTGAGTACGAGCGCGGCGTGGTGTTCCAGCTCGGGCGCTTCTGGCAGGTCAAAGGGCCGGGGCTGATCCTGTTGATACCGGTGGTGCAGCAAATGGTCCGGGTCGATCTGCGCACCGTGGTGCTCGACGTACCGCCGCAGGATGTGATCACCCGCGACAACGTCTCGGTGAAGGTCAATGCGGTGCTGTACTTCCGCGTGCTTGACCCGCAGAAGGCGATCATTCAGGTCGAAGACTTTCTTTCGGCCACCAGCCAACTGGCCCAGACCACCCTGCGCGCGGTGCTCGGCAAACATGAACTGGATGAACTGCTGGCCGAACGCGAGCAACTGAATATCGACATCCAGCAGGTGCTCGACGCCCAGACCGACGCCTGGGGCATCAAAGTCGCCAACGTCGAGATCAAGCACGTCGACCTCAACGAGTCGATGGTCCGTGCCATCGCCAAACAGGCCGAAGCCGAACGTGAACGCCGGGCCAAGGTGATCCACGCCGAAGGCGAACTGCAGGCCTCGGAAAAACTCATGCAGGCCGCCGAAATGCTCGGCCGTCAGCCCGGCGCCATGCAGTTGCGCTACATGCAGACCTTGAGTTCGATTGCCGGCGACAAGAGCTCGACGATTGTCTTTCCCCTGCCCATCGAATTGCTCAAGGGGATGGCGGATCTGTCGGGAAAAACCTGACAGCAAAAGATCGAAGCCTGCGGCAGCTCCTGCATCGGTTATGCGTACACCCTGTAGGAGCTGCCGAAAGGCTGCGATCTTTCATGCATTGCGCAGCAATTCAAGATTCAGAAAGGCATCCTGGGCACATTGCCGAACCCGTTCGCGCAACCACGGCGAAGCCTCGCGACGCTTGTCTTCGCCATCGGCAACAAAGCGCTGGGACGGCTGCTTGGCATGCTGCATCGTCGCCGCCAACACCTGCTGCCGCTGCTCGACATTCAAACGAAAAAACTTCGCCAATCGTCCGGCCATGGCCTCGGGCAACTCGCTGTAGTTCACCAGCAGTCCGTCACCCTCACGGCAGTGCAGATACGCCGACGCCAGCAAGTGTCCAAGCCGTCGTGCAATGAAGTCTTCACTGCCGGTAAATGGCAAACCATCGTCGAGCACACAATCACCAAGCATCCCCGGCACCATGTGCATCCCCGGACGACGCACGTGCGATACGGCGATTTCCAGCGGATCGCGATACACGAACAGCCACGGCGTGTCGGGAAAGCATGCCTGCAACAGCGGCCATTCGCCGATGTTCCAGGCATCGAGCTTGATCACCAGTCGCTGCTCGATACCGCGTCGACGTTGACCGTAGGCCGAGAGCAGTCCACTGATCGCTGCCCGCCGCTCGGCTTCGGGCAGCTCACCGCGCAAAAGTGCATCAAGCGGCGGAGGCTCCGAGACTACGATGTGGTCATCGAGCCGCGCGAGCATCTGGCTGATCAATGTCGAACCGCAACGCGAGGCGTGCAGGATAAAGGCACTCGGGGCCAACCCCGGACTTTGCGCTTGCCACTCGGTCAGCACCGATAGCGGCGTCTGCCGGCGAAAAGCCTGATTGAACGGCAACCGCAGCGCTTCTTCGACGGCGTCACGAAAAAAAGGCTGATGCAGTGGTGTGTCAGCAAACCAGCACCAGTCCACTTGCCATTGCTCCGCCAGCGGCCAGATCCGGATCGGCAGCCAGCCGTCGAAGTTCAGCCTTTCCATTGTTCGTTCCATTGCCGACAACCGTTGCGCATCGCGGCGCGCAGTTCTTCGCGGGAGAATGGCAAGCCGTGTTCGGCGGCCAGCTCCAGAGTGCGCTCGATGAATATTTCGGGGTCCGTCATGTGCTGCAGAGTCGCCGCCAACGCTGCATCACCTGCAACCAGTCGCTGGAATCGCTGTAACGCCGAATCGGCCGATTGCGGTGCAGGGGTGTCGCGCAAACCTTCGGCGATCTTCTGCGTGAGCCAGGCCCCGGGCCGGCAGTCGAGCACCAGATGAATCCGCGCGCAGGTATCGAAGTTATCCACCCGATGCACACGAGCAAGATCGAGAAACCAGCACTCCCCCGCCGACATCGGCACACGTTGACCCTCGAGCCAGAAGTCCACGGCGGGCGGGCTGAGCAGTGGAATGTGCAGGCGCAGATCGGCGTCCGGCCCCTCCAGATCGTAATCACGGTGCTCATGAATCCGCCCGCCCGGCCCCAGTCGCAGCAGGCGTGCGCTGACGATATCCAGCGCCAGCTCACGTAGCCCCAACCGCCAGCGTTCATCGCGCAGCCAGGGCGTGCGCTGCACTGTTTCACCGCGTCCGGGCGATAACTCGGTCAGGGCATCGGCGGCCGAAATCAGTGCCACGCCGCTCCAGTCGCCCGTGAAGTAATCGGTGTTGAAGTGTCCGCGCCAAGCCTCTTCGGCAATCGCCTGCAGCGCCTGCAACAGCAGCGGCAAGTCTACCGCCACCGGCAGACGTGAACAGACCGGGCGGCTCATGCCTTGGGCAACACCGCGCATTCGCCAAGCCAGGTCAGCAGCCGGTCCAGACAGGCATCCACGGTCTGCACGCCGGTGTCGAGCACCAGCGAGGCCTGCGCGGGCGGCTCGTACGGTGCCGAAACCCCGGTGAAACCGGCCATCTCGCCACGCCGTGCGCGGGCGTAATGACCCTTCGGATCACGCTGTTCGCACACCGTCAGCGATGCGCTGCACCAGACCTCCCGATAGTCCGCAACCAAACGCTGGGCGAACACCTCTCGCAGTTCCAGCAACGGCGCGATCATCGCCAGAATCACGATCTGCCCGTTTTCCACCAGCAGCGCTGCCAGCTCGCTGGCACGGCGGATGTTCTCCAGGCGATCGGCGTCGCCAAACCCCAGATCGCGGTTGAGCCCGACCCGCAAGCCGTCGCCATCGAGCACCACGCTCTGCACTCCACGGGCAAACAACTCGGCGTGCAGCGCTTGGGCCAGCGTCGATTTGCCCGCCGCCGGCAGACCGGTGAGCAAAATCGCCGCACCGCGATGGCCGTTGCGGGACTCGCGTTGCCTGCGGCTGATGCTGGCGACGGGCGCCTGCAGATTATTTGGCAGCAGCATGCGCCACCACTGGCACCGAAATATCCCCCGACGCCCACGCCGATTCCCGGTTAGCCAACGCCGTGGCGATCGACTGCACTTCGGTGGACTGCACCTGATCCGGCAACGGATCGAGGCCGGCGCTGGCGAAGATCTGCCCATAGGCATTGCGCAGATCGGCATACGACAGATCGCGGCGCAGATCCGCTTGCAGGTTGTTCAGTTCGCCCTGAATCAACTCCAGCTCGCCGATGCCGGCGGCCTGGTGCCGATTGCGCAACTGACCGACGATCTGCCCGTCGATGTCCGACAGTTGCTGGTTGGTCTTGAACTGACGCAGCGCCTCTTGATAGTTGGCATTGGCCACATACAGCTGCGCCAGCACCGCGATCGACATCGCCTGACGGCGTGCGGTGGCGACTTCTTCGCCGGCCTTGGCCACATCGATGGCTGCCGGGGCAGAGATCACATTGAACAGGTTCCAGGTGACTTTCACCCCATAGTCGGCCCAGCGATCGTTCACCAGAAACGAGTTGCTGTCGTAGTGTCCGCCGGCGGAAAACTCCAGGCCCGGCAACATGCGCAACATCGCCTTGCGGGTTTCAGCAGCACTGATCCGGGTCTGGTAATCCTGCTCGCGCAGTTCCGGACGGCTGGTCAGGGCTTCCTGCTCCAGCCTGGAAATATCGACCTTGAGTTCCGGGATCTGATAACCGTCGTCAGTGGCCAGCGTCAGGTTGGTGCCCAGCGGCAGATTGATCAGGGTCGCCAGTTCGGTTTTCGCCAGCGACAACGCCCGGCGTTGCTCTTCCAGTTGCCGGGTCGCTTCGATCAACGAACGCTGGTAACCGAGGGACTGCACCGGATCACCGATGCGCTGCTCGCTCATGCTTTCGCTGTTGCGGCGGGCGGTGTCGACCCGGGCCATCAGGCTGTCGATCTGTTTGAGCAGGCGTTCGGCCGCCATCGCCCGCCAATAGGCCGAGCGCACGTCCTGCACGATGGTGTTGATCACTTTGCGCCGGCGTTCCTGAACGATCAGGCGCTGGTCGCCCTGTTGCTTGGCGTTGATGTAGCTGACGCCGAAGTCGAGGACGTTCCAGACCATGGTCAGGTCGGCGACGTTGCGGTCGCGGTCCTGGGAGGTCGACGGTTCCAGGGACTGGGTGCCGGTGCGTACGCTCTGGCTGCTGGAGGCGCTGACATTGTTGCGTCCGACGTAACCGGCATCCAGCGCCATGCGTGGCAGCATGTCGAAGCTGGCGAGGTCGAGCTGCCGCTTGGCCAGCGCTTCCTCCATGATTTTCAAGCGCCCTTCGAGGTTGTATTTCACCGCGCGGGCCATGGCCTGGTGCAGGGTCAGCGGACCGCTCAGCGGTTCCTGACCCTTGTACATGCTTTGCAGGTCGGCTTTGGCCCGTTGTTCGCTGACACTGCGTTCGATCGGTTCACTGGTGACTGCACATCCGCTGATTGCCAGCGCCAGCAGGCTGGCGCCGAACAATTTTTGACTTTTCTTCATCCCTGCATCGCCCCTGGGTGCTGCGCATATTGAGTTGTTGTGTGTGTTATCAGGCCTGCATTTCGCTGATACCGACCTGTTGCAGAGCCGCCGCCAGGTTGTCGACCCGGTGCTGCTCGCTGTCCTTGATCTGTTGCAGTTGCTGGCCCAGGGTCGGCGCGCCGAACACACCGCGCAGACCCTGGGAAATATCGCCGCCCGTGATCGAATGACGGTCGAAGGCATTCAGCGAATCGCGCTCTGCGGCGCTGTCCTGATGGAACAGGCTCGACAGCGTACTGCTGCCGAACACCCCGCCATCGCCACCGCCAAACCCGAGGAAGCCATGGCCGGAACCATCGCCGCCGCTGTCGCTGCTGGTGAAAACCTGGGCGATGAAGCTCGGGCTCAGGGCGCCGTGGTTGATGAAAATGTCACCCAGCGGACGGATGCCGTTGCCGATCACCCCGTTGTTCGAACAGCGGCGCGAAGGTCAGCGGTGAGCCGAGGTCGCCGGTGGGCGGTGTGAAGATGAGCGGTTGCAGCGGGACGTTCGGCGCCGATGGTGGCACGACGGGGTCGCTGCTGCGGAACTCCGGATCCGGCGGCACCACCACCAACGGCGAGGTCGGTGTCACCGGCGGTACGACCACCGGCACCGTATTGATCACGTAGTTCCCGGACTGACTGATCCCGCTGCCGCTGTTGCCCGACTGGTCACTGACCCCGGCCGTGTTGATGCTGATTGCATTGCTGGCGCTGTTGACGTTGGCGGTCGGCGTCAAGGTCGCCGTCCAGGTCTTGCCACCGTCGCTGCTGCTCAGGTTGGACAGGGTGCCATTGGCCACGCTGAGGTCCGCCAGATCGAAACCGCTGACCGCTTCGTTGAAGGTGATGATCACCTGCGAAGTCTGGCCGACACCCAGATTCGGGTTGGCAACCACGACCGTGGCGGTCGGGCGCTCGCTGTCGAGGGCGTAGTTGTTCGACACCGCCACGGTGCTGCCGGCGTTGCCTGCCAAGTCGGTGACGTTGCTGGTGTCCAGCGCGATGAAGTTGCTCGGGTCGGTCACGTTCGCGGTCGGCGTGAAAGTCGCGGTCCAGGTCTTGCCGCCATCGCTGCTGCTCAGGTTGCTCAGGTCGCCGTTGGTCACGCTCAGGTCGGACAGGTCAAAATTGTTCACCGCCTCGCTGAAGGTGAAGGTCACCGTGGTGGTCTGGCCGATGCCCAGATGCGGATTGGCAACCACGATGTTCACCGTCGGCCGGGTCGCATCGAGGATGTAGTTGTTGGAGATGGCGATGCTCGCGCCGAGGTTGCCGGCCAGATCCTGGACGCCGGCGGTGTCGATCAGGATCAGGTTGGTCGGGTCGTTGACGCCGGCTGTCGGGGTGAACGTCGCCGTCCAGGTGATGCCACCGTCGCTGCTGGTCAGGTTCGACAGCGCACCGTTGGCGACGCTGATATCCCCCCAGATCGAACCCGATCACCGCTTCGCTGAACGTGATGGTCACGGTGGTGGTTTCACCGATGCCCAGGCGATTGTCGGCGACCACGATGGTGGCGGTCGGCAGCGCGGTGTCGATGGCGAAGTTGTTGGAGTCGGTGATGCCGATACCGCTATTGCCTGAGACGTTGGTCACTCCGGCATTGCTCAGGCTGATCAGGTTGGTCGCGTCAGTGACATTGGCGGTCGGGGTGAAGGTCGCCGTCCAGGTGACACCGCCGTCGCTGCTGCTGACATTGCTCAGCGTGCCGTTGGCGATGGTCAGGTCGCTGTTGTCGAAACCGCTGACCGCTTCGCTGAAGGTGATGGTCACCAGCGAGGTTTCCCCGGCCTTGAGCGAAGTGTCGGCAACCACGATGGTGGCAGTCGGCACCTGAGTCTGCACCTGATAGTTGGCGGAGCTGGTGGTGCCGGTGCCGGTGTTGCCGGCCAGGTCGGTAATACCGGTGTTGTTCAGGACAATCAGGTTGGTGAGGTCGGTGATGCCGATATTCGGCGTGAACGTGGCCGTCCATGTAATGCCGCCGTCGCTCGACGAAACGTTGCTCAGTGTGCCGTTGGCAACGCTCAGGTCGGCATTGTCGAATCCGGTCACGGCCTCGCTGAAGGTGATGGTCACCAACGCGGTTTCACCGGGACGCAGGTCGCTGTCGGCCATGACAATGGTCGCCGTCGGACGCTGACTGTCGACCGCATAGTTGTTGGAATCGGTGGTGCCGCTGCCGGCGTTGCCCGCGAGGTCGGCGATGCCGGTGTTGTCCAGGGTGATCACATTGCTGGTGTCGGTAATCCCTGCCGCCGGGGTGAAGGTCGCTGTCCAGGTGATGCCGCCATCACTGCTGCTGACTGCGCTCAACGTGCCGTTGGCGATGGTCAGGTCGGCGTTGGTGAAACCGGTCACCGCTTCGCTGAAGGTGATGGTCACCAGACTGGTCTGGCCGACGCCGAGC